>NZ_KE387271.1:34618-61328 GCF_000430905.1 Methanocorpusculum bavaricum DSM 4179 | reverse complement strand
ACGACGTATCCGCTGTGCCCAGACGTTATCCGAATGCAAAACCTATTGAAGGTATATCCTTTATAAACAGTAACGGCATATATGTTATGCCAGATTACTGTGCTAAGTTGGCGGAGCGGCCACGCGGTTGCCTGCAGAGCAACTCTACTCCCGTTCAAATCGGGAACTTAGCTTGGGGGATCATGCGGCCATAGCAGAGAGGTTCCACCCGGACCCATTCCGAACCCGGCAGTTAAGCTCTCTTGCGTCGGTCATTGTACTGAGATATGCGAATTCTCGGGAACTGGTCAACGCTGCACCCCCCCTTATTCTTTTGCAATAGTTTGTTTGTGTTTTTTTAGTGTTGAGCGCAAGCTCTCATGTTTTGGTTGTCGTCCCTTCTTCTTTCGTCTTCTATCCGGATACCCCGGGGTATCCTGCATACAAGAAGAAAGAACGGGGGAATTATGCTGACATTATCCGCATATCTCATATCTTTATCAGGTATGAAACGATACATTATTGCATGCCAGACTTTGGAAACCCCTTTGCCGGATTAAAAGAAAACCGGAAACTCACACATGACGAACTGGTTCGCGCCATTCGCTTCATGATCGCAGCTGAATACGAAGCGATCCAGCTTTATCAGCAGCTAGCCGAATCAATAGACAACAAACTTGCGATCGAAGTCCTCGAAGACATCGCTGACGAAGAAAAAGTTCACGCTGGCGAGTTTCTCAGACTCCTCTATGAACTCGATCCAAAAGAATCTGACTTCTATCAGGAAGGCGCTGACGAAGTCGAAGAAGAGATCGAAAAACTCCGGGGCTGAACATCTCCCCTATCTCTTTTCGTAAACTATTATAACTCCCGTCGCCAATAAGTAAAAGCACTTTTTGTGCCTCAGTGGCCTAGCCCGGCATAGCGGCTGATTTGTAATCAGCAGGTCGCGAGTTCAAATCTCGCCTGAGGCTTCATTTTCATTATTTTACTGACCAGCTACATTCTGCAGATCATCCATCACTGCCGATCATCTCTCTTCTTTAACCGGCCGAATTATTCATCCTACCCTCCTCATCTCCGTCTTTACGTGAAATCAGCCGCTTCGCCAAGGATTTGTCTCATCTCTTCTGCGCGCAAAAAATAAACCTGTTTCTGCATTACTGCTTAGATGCCTTTATAAGAAATAAGTTTAAGAGTAGTTATCAACATTGGGTGACAACGCTTCGGCAATCACCTATGACTCCCCGGGGTGAACTATACTTGCTATCTGATATAGAAATTGCACAGCAGTGCAAAATGAAAAAGATCACTGAGATCGCTGCATCTCTGGATATTTCGCCGGACGAGCTCGAACTCTACGGCTCGTACAAAGCCAAACTGGCCGATTCTCTCGAGAAACGTCTGACAAATAAACCAAATGGCAAACTCATTCTGGTCACGGCTATCAACCCGACTCCTGCGGGAGAAGGAAAGACCACAACTACCGTCGGTCTCGGTCAGGCAATGCCGAAAATCGGTAAAAAAGCAGTGATTGCTTTACGTGAACCATCTTTAGGTCCCGTCTTCGGTGTCAAAGGCGGAGCTGCCGGCGGAGGATACTCACAGGTCGTGCCGATGGAAGACATTAATCTCCACTTCACCGGAGACTTCCATGCGATCACCAGCGCAAACAATCTCCTGTGCGCCATGATCGACAACCATATCCAGCAGGGCAATGCTCTCGATATTGACACGCGGCGCATCATCTTCAAACGCTGTCTGGATATGAACGACCGCGCTCTGCGAAACATCATCATCGGACTCGGCGGTCAGACCAACGGCGTTGTGCGTGAAGATCATTTCATGATCACGGTCGCGAGTGAAGTCATGGCGATCCTTTGTCTTGCAGATGATATTGACGATCTCAAAGAACGTTTAGGCAGGGTCATCTTCGGATACAGCAGAAAAGGTGTTCCCCTGTATGCCCGGGACCTCAAAGCTGTCGGAGCAATGGCTGCGCTTCTCAAAGACGCCATCAAACCAAACCTTGTCCAGACATTGGAAAACACCCCGTGTTTCATTCACGGCGGACCGTTTGCAAACATTGCTCACGGCTGTAACTCGGTTCGTGCGACGAAACTCTCGCTCAAAATGGCAGACTATGTCATCACAGAAGCTGGCTTCGGCTCCGACCTTGGTGCGGAAAAGTTCTTTGACATCAAATGCAGATACGCCGGCTTGACTCCCAACACCGTCGTCCTGGTGGCCACCGTCCGCGCTCTCAAATACAACGGCGGCGTAAAGAAAGAGGAAACCACGATCCCGAACACAGCCGCACTGAAAGCAGGAATGGTCAACCTCGAAGCCCACATCCAGAACCTTCAGAAGTTCGGCGTCCCGGTCGTTGTGGCGATCAACCGTTTCTCCACCGATACTGATGAAGAACTTTCACTCCTCAAAGAATTCTGCACGGCGCAGGGCGCAGAGTTCGCGATCTCCGAAGTTTTCGCCAAAGGCGGGGACGGGGGTATCGAACTCGCGAAAAAGGTCGCCGCCTCCTGTGAAAAACCGCAGAAGTTCCAGTATCTCTATGACCTGGATATGCCGATAAAAGAGAAGATCAGTATTCTGGCCACCCGGATCTACGGAGCAGACGATGTCGTCTACTCACCGGCAGCTGATGCGGCCATCAAAGATATCGAAGTTCTCGGAAGAAGCGGTCTTCCTATCTGCATGGCAAAGACCCAGTACTCGCTCTCAGATGACCCAAACAAACTGGGCCGTCCGAAAAACTTCAAGATCAGCGCTGCCTCCGTCCGTCTATGCAACGGCGCCGGATTCATCGTCGTCGAGACCGGCGACATCATGACTCTTCCGGGACTTCCTGCTGTGCCCGCGGCCTGCTCGATCGATGTTAACAATGACGGATATATATCCGGTCTCTTCTAATTTTTTATTGATAATATTTGCCTGTGCAGATCTGAGGTGTGATCTCTATCACCGAGGTCTGCATCACGGCGTTCTCCGGGATCGAAAGAGCGGCAAGATCCGGGGTATATTTTTCTACGATCGCCTGCAGGACATCACGCTTCCTCTGAATCTCCTCAACAAGAACGGCAGTGCCTTTCACCACCACGCTCTGGTAATCGGTGTTCACACTGCACGGTGATTTCGCATCGTCGCTGTACAAAAGCCCGTTCATCCTGTACACAGTAAAACCTGCCCGCTGATTTCTGAGAATATTCCCGATTTTTTCCCCGGCGCTCAGCCCATGGATGCAGATCTTGTTGTTCAAATACACAAAATGCACCGGGACACAATACGGATATCCGTCCGCATCCAGAGTTCCAAGAACGCCGCTGGCAGCATTTTCAAGAAGAAATGCGATCTCTTCCTGCGATAACAGATGATCCTTCATTCTTTTCTGCATGATTCGGCTCCTGAGAACATCTCTTCAGAGACAGGCTCTCCGTATCTGTTGATCTCCCCGCGGTAGATTCTCGTGGAGGAGACCACTTTTCCGTCCTTTGCCATAACACACTGGATCTGATACAGGTCAACCATATTCTTCCCCATTTCCTTCCTCTTCGCATTGATGAGATTTCCTACCGGGAACGTCTCATGACTTACGACCAGCGCATCGAAGTCCTGGGTCAGGGCACTGCCGAACTGATCGAAGAGCTCCTCGATCTCATAGGTCGCTTCAAATTTTTTCGAGGCGATCCAGTTGGTCAGCTCTGCGAACCGAACCTCATAGCTTCTTACCGGATGCTGTTTTCGGGAAGCAAAAGAATCCGAGGATAATCCGATAACCACATGACCTCCCGGCCCTGCGGTCATAAATGCCCTTGTCAGGAGATGCTGATGTCCGATGTGAAGGGGGTCGAATGTTCCCCCGACCATCACCTTCATACGGCTGCCTCCGCCGGGGCGTTCCCGCGGAACCATGAGAAGATGATCCCGATCACGGCAAGTCCGGAACAGACGATCATCGAAATCTGCAGAGCCTGGACGAACTGCGGATACATGTCAGGTCCAAGCATATCCAGACCGCCGACAAAGACGGAGATCGCTGCCATGCAGACGGCCATCGAAAGGATCATCCCAAGCTGCCTCATCACCGCGACGATGCTCGATGCCGAGCTGTATTCTTTTTGCGGGACCGCGCTCATGATCGCATTGGTGTTCGGCGCCGAGAACAGAGCCGAACCAAGTCCGATGAATACCTGCGTGACCGCGATGTAGGAAACGGCCGAAGTGAGACCGAGTCCGGCAAGAAGAATGACCCCTATCGCCGAGAGAGCCATGCCGAAGGTAACGAGATACCGAGGGTCGAACCGGTCGGAAAGTTTTCCTGCGATCGGCGTCATAACTGCCTGGATGAGGGGCTGGAAAAAGATGATGAACCCTGCTTCCACTGCACTCAGCGCGCCCACCGACTGAAGATACAGACTTACCATATAGACCGAACCGTACGTGCAGCCGTAGTTCAGGAGCGCTGTATAAGACGAGCGTGCAAACCGTTTATTTTTGAAAAACAGATCCACATGAAGTACCGGCTCTTCAACTCTTCGTTCATACCACATGAAGATGACAATGAGGACTACTCCTGCCATCGCGAGGAGCAGGGATCCCTGGTCGGTGATGGTGGAAAGCCCGTACATCGTGCAGAATATCGCAGCTGCATATAGGATCGTTCCTTTGATATCAAAGGATTTCCAGGGATTTTTGAACTCCTGCCTGAGAAATGCCGCCATGAGGAGTGCTGATATCAGGAGAAGCGGGATCATCAGCAGAAAAAGACTGCGCCATCCTGTATACTCGGTCAAAAATCCGCCGATGATAGGGCCGAGGGATGCGCCGACATAGACCATTGCCGTATTGACGCCGATAACCATACCGCGTTTATTTGCCGGATAGACCCGCGTCAGGATCGCAAGACCGGTTATCATCACAAATGCCGAGCCAACGCCGGCGACGATCCGCAAAAGGATCAGAGTCGCGTAATCCGGTGCAAATATCGAGAACAAACAGGAGATCCCGACGATGAGCGCCCCGATGATATAGGATTTTTTG
This sequence comes from Methanocorpusculum bavaricum DSM 4179, assembly GCF_000430905.1. Lineage (NCBI taxonomy): Archaea > Methanobacteriati > Methanobacteriota > Methanomicrobia > Methanomicrobiales > Methanocorpusculaceae > Methanocorpusculum > Methanocorpusculum bavaricum. The sequence goes on along the minus strand of NZ_KE387271.1, from coordinate 56,291 downwards.
TACCCGATCCGGTCAACAAGACGGGATGCCGGGACCAAAAGAATAGCTGTTGCCAGAATAAATGCCGTGCTCATCCACCCGAGATCTCGCGCCGATACGCCAAACTCAAGTCCGATCGCCGGAAGGGCAAGGATGACCATCGTTGCGATCATCGGGTTGAGGAACGATCCCATTGATGTTGCGAAGAGGATCATTCTCCGTTCCTGAATACTCATTTCTGTCACTCTTCACCTCTGCAGATATATGATTGGCAGTTATGCCTGATTATGCATTTCATACAGTCGGGCTTTTTTGCGGTGCAGACCGCCCTTCCATGGCTTATCAGAAGAAAGTTGATCTTACTCCACCACTTTTTTGAAAACAGGGTCATAAGATCAGTCTCGATTTTATCAGGGTCGGTGTGTTGGGTAAACCCGATCTTCTTCGCGAGCCGTCTAACATGCGTGTCAACAGCGATGCCGCAGGCGTCATGAAATCCGTGATTGGTGACGATGTTGGCGGTTTTTCTTCCAACACCGGGAAGGGTGATCAGTTCCGGTATCGTTTTTGGAACGACACCGCCGAACTTTTCTTCCAGCATTTTTGCCGCGCCGATGATGTTTTTGGTTTTCGCCCGGTAAAACCCGGCAGAGTGAATGATCCGCTCCACATCTGCGGGATCTGCACATGAAAGAGCGGCAGCATCCGGATATGCGGAAAAAAGCTCATCGCGCAGACCGTTGATGGTGCGGTCGGTCGTCTGCGCCGAGAGGATGGTCATGATAAGCAGTTCAAAAGGGTTTCTGAATTTCAGGAAGTTCATATCATCCGCATCACAGGGATACTGGCGGTACAACTCTTCGAGAATGGATTCTGCAGTTTGCTGATTCATAAAAAAATGGGGTGGCCCAGATTCGAACTGGGGTCAAAGCGTCCCAAACGCTCTAGGATGGACCAGGCTACCCTACCACCCCCCTGTTGCCCAATACTATTAGTGTTCTTCCTTAAAAAGTGATGTGTATGGTGCTTTGCGGATCCTGATCTGATGATATTTATACGATCGGGAAGCGGATCATCGTCTCGCCGACGACGGTCCCGGCAAATTCGCCATTGAGGAGGGCTTTTTCGATGAGTTCGGGTTTTCGTCCGTCGATCACAACAAGAGGGATGCAGCTTCGTTCGGTGATCTTCGCTGCAACGAGGTCGATGACCATATTCGATCCTGCGCACATTTTTTCTTTCATGATCAGATCGATAAGTCCCTGGGGACTCAGGAGATCATGCTTCTTTGCTGTTCTATCCTTCTTCGGGTCTGCGGTATATATTCCGTCGATCGCGGTCATATTGATCATCATTGAGGCCCCGACTTCTTCAGCTAATACTGCTGCCACGGCGTCGGTGGTCTGACCGGGTGTAACTCCGCCCATCACCACGATCTTTCCGGAAACGGCCGCGGTCTTTGCTTCGCGGTAGGATTCGGCAACGACCGGATAGGCATAATCTTTGAGAGCGCCGATAAGAAGCGCGGCATTGATCCGGGTGACCTGGATCCCGATCTCATCTGATGAGGCTTCGTCCAGCCCTATATCCCTGCAGGCATCGATGTATCTCCGTGCTTCTCCTCCTCCGCCGACTACGGCAAAGATCTGGATGCCGGCTTTGGTGAGGTGTATCAGTGATTCAGCCCATTCTTTCAGGCGATGCGCGTCAAGTGACGGTACTAGGACCGATCCTCCTACTGAAATAACAACCCTCGTCATAAATTGTCCTAGTTATGTGTTCCTTCCCGACATATATGTAGTGTGTGTTCAGAGAGCTGCAGGAACGGATGTTGTGAAAGAATTCGATTCACGTAAAAAAATATATCGGGAGTGTCACTCTGCGAGGATCAGAACGCGCCAGATCTGTCCGCCGAACTCAAGAGTATCCCAGACAACGGTTTTGTGAACAGATTCATTCGCCCCGGTTTTTTGGTAGGTATATTCCGTTGTGCCGGATTTTTCCAGGCATACTTCCAAAGCTGCTGCTTTGACATCTTCGGGGTAAGACGGATCGGTCAGGATATTTTTGCCCCGTTCGCCCAGATCATAATCATATACCTGGATACCGTCGGTCTGCAGGACGCAGAGATGATACCCGTACGTTTCAATAAGATACTTTTCCACATCGCCAAAAAGTCTCGAACTGTCGAATGACATGGAGATGTATCCTTTCCATTTTCCTTCAGCATAGACCGGTGCAGAGAGGACCGAGGCGTTTGTTCCGTCGTCAAGATGCAGATATTTTGTCAGGGCGACCGTTTTTCCGCTGTAGTAGGCTTCGTTGGTTCCGTATGAGCTCTGATCCGACCCTACAGAAGAGCGGATGATATCGGGATAGACGGAGACGACGATCATATTTTCGTCTGCATACAGGATCGTCTGGGCGAGCGGGGATCTCTGATACAGATCGGCAAGCACCTGTTTAGACGTATCCGCATCTGTTTTGCCGCCGGCGATCTCTTCGCCCGCCTGGATCATATACTCTGCGTTTTCGCTCAGTGAATGGTTCGTCAGGGATACTGCTTCGGATACTGCTTTTTTCTGTGATGTTTCCTGTGTGTCGACACAGCCTGCAGAGATGACCGCAGTACAGATAAAAAGTCCGATGATCAGGAGATGCAGGAGTCGCATGAGCTATTTTATGCAAGGTGCAGAGAAAAGAGTTTCGAAAAACGTGGGGTCGGTGAGATTTGAACTCACGATCGACGGGTCTCTCCGACAAGCGAACATGTTCAAGAGCAGTGATTAGATCAGTGCTCCAGCGGGTCATCATCAAATCAGTAGACCCGATAGTTCATCATACGCTAAGACCGCTGGAGCCCGTCGCCATTCCGGACTAGGCCACGACCCCGCCAGCTTTCTTATACAAATTCAGCGTATAGCAATTTAAGCGTTGTGTTTCCTGATCGGAGCCTTAGATTTGGGTGATGAAGATGATGACGAGGAATACTGCCATCACGATGATGAAGATCAGAAGGTAGAGGAGATCGTGTTTTGTGTCGGCAGCCGCTTTCTGCTGAACTGGCACGCGGATGATCTCTTCTTCGATCTCTTTGTAGGGATGTTCCTTTTCCAGCCGTTCAAACTCGGCACGCTCTTCTTCGGTGAAATCCGGATCATGTTCCAGCTTCTCGTTCACGATTATGTACTTGTCTCTCACAAACCTTATTGTATCTGCCGGTCTATCTGATTTTGATGGTTAAACTCGGTGAAAATTTTAAACCGGAGGCGAAGTATACTTCGTATCTGGCGCTTGCAAGCGTAGCGGCAGTTATTCTTATCTGGGCATGCTGTGTTGGATGGGTCTATTTCGTTGCATTGGGCGAGCCGGTTTTTGTTCTGATCGGTCAGATCTCTCTTGGAGTTCTCGCTGGAATCGTGATCTTCGTTCTGATCTGGTCGCGTCTGTATTATGTCTCGGTCGTGTATCACCTGAATGATACGGAGATGACCTGGAAACGCGGTGTCTGGTTTAGAAAAACCGGGATCGTTCCCTATAACCGCATCACGAATGTGGATATCGTTCAGGGTCCGGTCATGCGGATGTTCGGGATCTCGAATTTAAAGATCGAGACTGCCGGCGGAAACGCAGGAAAGAGCTCGGCCGAGATCCAGCTGGAAGGCATCGCCGATCCCGAGCCGCTGCGTGCAATGATCATGGATTTTGTTCGCGGCAATGCTCCAAGTCCTGCGGCGACCGGTGTGGATTTCGGCAGACGTTCTGCTCCTGCAGATATGCAGGCACTTCTTGCCGAAGTCACGGCAATTCGAAAGCTTCTGGAAGCAGAGAGAAAATAATCTCGGCTAACCTCCGTATCACAGAGCTGTCCGATCACGCTCTCCCTTTTTTTTCAAAAATGCCCCTGACGAAACCCTTTTTACCCTATCTGCCTAAATACAAAGTATGTGTAACGTAAAAGGTACCAAAACCGAAGCAAACCTCCAGACCGCGTTTGCCGGTGAGTCCCAGGCACGAAACAAGTACAACTATTATGCCTCTCAGGCACGAAAAGAGGGATATAACCAGATCGCCGATATCTTCGAAGAGACCGCAAACAACGAAAAAGAGCACGCAAAACTCTGGTTCAAGCTTCTCCACGGCGGCGCAGTGCCCGATACAATTGCAAACCTCAAAGACGCGGCAGACGGTGAAAAGTATGAATGGTCTGACATGTATGCAGGATTTGCCAAAGATGCCGCGCAGGAAGGCTTCCCGGAACTTGCAAAACTTTTCGCCGGCGTCGCCATAATCGAAAAATCCCATGAGGAACGGTACAGAAAACTGCTTGCCAACATCGAGCTCGGCAAAGTTTTCGCCCGCCCGGAGAAACAGCAGTGGCACTGCGCAAACTGCGGTCACATCTATACCGGCGAGAAAGCTCCTGAGGAGTGCCCGGTCTGCAAACACCCGCAGGCATACTTTGAGATCAGAAAAACCAACTACTGAACCTTTCCCCTCTCTTTTTTTCGCGCTCCTTACCGGATCGGATCGTTACAAAAGCTGATCAAAAAAAAAGGAACTGATATTCAGAACCCGAATATCAGTGACAAAATAATGTATGCCAGGAATGAAACCGCCGCCGCACACGGGATCGTAATGATCCAGGCAGTCACCATCTGACGAACAGTTCCCCAGTTCACTGCCCCGACACCGCGTGTCATCCCGGTACCCATGATCGTTCCGCTCGCGACATGCGTCGTTGAGACAGGAACTCCAAACGATGTCATAAAAGACAAAACTGCTCCGCCGGAAACTGCCGCGGAAAAGCCCTGATACGGCAGGATCCTCGTGATCCCTGATCCCATTTTTTTTATGACACGCCAGCCCCCTGACATGATTCCTGCGGCGATCGCAAAGCCTGAAAGAAGGATCACCCAGAGGGGAAGCTCTCCGTTCGAAGCAACAAGCCCCGTCGAGATCAAAATCGCGAGAATGATACCCATCGCATTCTGGGCATCGTTTCCGCCAAGACTCGCCGCCTGGAACCCGGACGCCAGAACCTGCGCCCGCTGAAACCATTTGTTCAGCAGCATAGGGTGCGAGGAACGCTTCGCCGTGATCCGGGTTAAGATCGTCGTAAACGCATATGAAACGAGCAGCCCGAGGATCGGTGATACACAGATGAACAAAAGAATCGCAATCAGCCCTGAAAAAACAAAAATCCCCAGCATCATCGCAATCGGAACTGCGATTATAGCCCCGACGCCCGCACCGATCATCAGAAACAGTTTTACCGAATCCTTAAAGATCAGTGCGATCATCGTCATCAGGGCTCCTCCAATGATTGCCCCAATGATCAGATAATAGACCATCCCGATCGCCATTTCCGCTGTCGGCCAGTTCACGACCGAAAGACCGCCGGCCGCCATCCCTGCACCCATCAGACCTCCCACAAGAGAATGCGAAGAAGAGACCGGGATGCCGTAGTTCGAACAGAAGTTCACCCAGAAAACAGCTCCGCAAAGGCCGATCAAAAGAAGAATGGGGGTGAAGATCTCCGGATTTACGATCCCTTTCCCAATAGTTTTCGCAACTGCGGTCGAGAAAATAAACGGGCCTGCAAAACAGCAGACCGATGCGAGCAGGATCGCATATCTCGGGGAAAGTGCGCGGGTCGCAACTACGGTTGCAACAACATTGGACGCATCGTTTCGCCCATTCGAAAAGTTGAACGCGAGCGCGATGATGATCCCGAGAATAACAACAATAAACGTGACTGTATCCATGCTTTACTCACGTATGACGGATCAGGATCGCGGAAAATACATCGGAAACATCTTCGCATTTATCGGTTGCGATCTCCAGGTGTTCATAGATATCCTTGAGTTTGATGATATCGACCGGATCATTGGATTTGAAAAGATTCCTGATCGCGTTGGAAAGGATTTCGTCCGCCACATTCTCGAGCCGGTTGATCTCGATGCAGCAGCCTTTGATCGTCTCGGTGTCTTTCAGCGTGCGAAGACCGCTGATGCCTGTTTTGATCTCATCTGCCGCCTGCCTGATGCATTTTGCAAACTCGATCATGAACTGATCCGTCTTTTTCACTTCATAGATGAGAAGCATTCGCGCCCCGTCATCGATGTAGTCGATCACATCATCCAGCGCGGTAACAAGCCGGGAGATCTCTTCGGGTTCAAAAGGAGTAATGAACGTCCGGTTCAGTTCATCATAGGCTCTGTGGGCGATCGCATCTCCCTGATGCTCGATCTCCTTCATCTTCCGGTATTTTTCCTCGATATTCGTATAGTCGGCAAATATATCGACAAGCAGCTCAGCCGCGGTGCAGACAACGGATGCCTGTTCTTCAAACAGTTCAAAAAAAATCTTGTCCTGCGGTACGATTATGCTTTTTAGACCCATCAGTTACCCCTGAGTAATACATACATTCGTCTGGCATCTTACATCAAGGTTATCATATATGAAATATAGGGAAGCTATATCCCCTATTGGTTGTTGAATGAAGTCTTTATACGCTCCCGACGCAAACACTACTGCAGAGATTATACCTATGTTCTTAATTGGTGAAGCACTCGTCGGCGATGGAGCGGAACTCGCTCACATCGACCTTATGATCGGAGATAAAAACGGCCCGGTCGGCATGTCATTCGCAAACGGTCTGACGCAGCTTTCTGCCGGTCACACTCCGCTCCTCGGCGTTATCCGCCCCAACCTCCTGCCAAAACCGGCAGTTCTGATCGTTCCGAAAGTAACGCTCAAACACACCGAGCAGGTTACCCAGATCTTTGGTCCCGCACAGGCAGCGGTTTCCAAAGCAATAGCAGATGCATTGGAAGACGGCGTCTTTGAGGGAATGGATGTTGAGGAAAACGTCATTGTTGCAAGTGTTTTCATCGACCCCTCGGCAAAAGACTTCAATAAACTCTACCGTTTCAACTACGGAGCAACGCGCCTCGCACTATCCCGCGCGCTTGACAAGTTCCCGGACGTAGCCACTGTTCTGAAAGAGAAGGACAGAGCAGCTCACGGCGTTATGGGATTCAAGGTCCAGCGTCTGTGGAACCCGCCGTACCTCCAGGTCGCTATGGATCTTGTCGATATGAAACAGGTCGAGCGTGTTTTGACCGGCGTCCCGCAGAACGACCACGTCATCTTCGAGGCAGGCACCCCGCTGATCAAACAGTTCGGTCTCAGTGTTATCAATGAGATCAGAAAGATCCGTCCGAACTGTTTCATCGTTGCCGATTTGAAGACCCTGGATACGGGCAATCTTGAGGCACGCATGGTCTCGAACGCTGGCGGAGATGCCGCAGTCGTTTCCGGTCTCGCTCCGGTCGAGACCATCGCAGCCTTCATCAAAGAGGCAAAGAAGTGCGGTATCTACGCGATCATCGATATGCTGAATGTCGAAGAGCCTGCAAAGCTTATCGCGTCCCTTGGCAAGATGGGCGGCGCGGCACTTCTCCCGCAGTATGTTGAGATGCACCGTGCGATCGATAAGGAATCGTGCGGCGATTACAGCTGGGGTGACATCATGAAGATTAAGGAAGTTGCAAAAACCTATAATGCAAAGATCCTTGTCGCGACTGCAGGCGGTATCCGTCAGCCGGTCGTGAAGAAAGCTCTCGCAGCAGGAGCAGATATCGTTGTTGTCGGCAGAGCGATCACCGCAAGCAAGGATATCAAGAATGCAGCAGAAAGCTTCCTTGAGGAACTCGACTCGGAAGAGATCGATCAGTTCCGTATCATGACCGATTTCTAAGCCGGTCATACCCGCGGCTTTTTGCCGCCAGTATATTTTTTTATCGTTTCTGTTTCTCCGAAAGACACGTATACGTCTTCAGAGATGATCCGTTCAAAACCTGAATTTGACAGTTAGTGGAAATGCCACATAATGAATGCCCCTAAGCATTTTTCAAAAGCCATGATAAACTCTCTCGCGAGTCGGTAGTACCTCAATTTTTCTGTAATTTTTTTGAGGCTCGTATTCTTAGCAGTAATTACGATGTTAGACTACAAAAATATACTGTTGTGAACCGGGGGGCGGAGGGGCGACTCCGGCGCGGAGCCCGACGCGGTGGAGATATCCTATATGCCGTGGCCCACATATGTTTCCGGGTAGGTCGATGGAGATGGAATATTCAGATATTACGTATGCGGTGTTGGGGGTGTAGATCCAATTCGGGAAGTATTAGATCATGATCATACTCCCAAACCACTTCCCTTCAAAATCCCTCTAATACCCCCCCCCAATCCCTTCCGTTCTGACTATTCAACGACAGATTCGCTAAGCTGGACGTTAACGCGAGCCTTGAACATAAGATATTTCCACCGCGGGACGCTCCGCGCCGAAGTCGCGTCCCCGCACCCCTTAATCAGAAAAAAGGAAAGAGATGTGGGGGAGCATATTTGCCAACTGCCAAATTCAGGCTACTGGGGCAAAGGGATCATGACGCAGATGGTGAAAGAGGTCTGCGGTCTGGCGTTTTGCAGATTCCCGATCGACGCGATCTTCGCGGAGCACTATGAGTGGAACGCCGCATCGCAGAAGGTTTTGGAAAAGGCGGGCTTCGTGTACAAAGGGGCTAAGGAAAAATCCCGGGTGTATACGCTTGTAAAGAGTAAAGTGTAGATTTCGAGAGATATCTCCACGCTTATTTTTCGGTGTAAGCTTCAGTTTCGTGTACGGTATTTTTTTAGTGGTACCATCTTCGCAAGGCAAAGCCTTGCTCGGCTGAGGTCGGCCGCTTCGCGTCCAACCCGCAAATCAACGAAATGCACGAAAATAAAAACGAAAACACGAAAATAAAAAAATCGATGGGATGGGGATACAAATCTTACCCTCCTCTGTCCACTCGCAAGTCTATCGACTTGCTCAGCTAAGGTCGACCGCTTCGCGTCCAACCCGCCCCCCACACAAAATTTTCTAAAATCAACGAAATTCACGAAAAGGGGGACAGGGGCGGATGAATGGGAGAAAAGAAAGGAGTCGGGATGAGTGTGGATGTATGAAATTATTGAACCGCGAATAAGCCCAAATGAGCTTTGCTCATTTGAGGCGGCACGCAAGCCTTTGGCTTGCACGCCTCCGCGAATTAACGCGCTCACAAATCAAAGATTTGCTCTCCGCTTCGGGCTTCCAGCCCTCGCTTGAATCGCATTTTTCTTGCGCCTTCGTGCTCTGCTCCGGCTTATGCGTGCAAATCGGAGATTTGCGTGCCGCCTCAAACAGGCTTTGCCTGTTTGGGCTTCGCCTGCGCAGGAATCGCACGCCGTCTGGAAAAGTCCACGAGCTGAAAGCTCGTGAGACGTCTCAAGAGCCTTTGGCTCTTGGACAAATGCTGGGGAAAAACCCGCGTGCGGGTTTTTCTATCTTTGAACAATTCTCCCTCTTACATCTAACGGCATGTTTTCAAATCTACTGCTTCTGAAAAAAAGGAGAGGGTGAAATCTATTGCATGATTGCCTATCCTAATATTTTTGCAGGATAGGTGTTAAAACTTCAGACAAAGCAACCGTATTTCCAACCATAAACGAATTTATTTGCGGCCAGGTGGATTCATCCATAAAATCTATATCGTCGAGCCTAATAGACAAAAAGGAAATCCGGAGAGAATCCCCTCTTTCCCAAAAAATAGGCAGACCTATTTTATTTTCGATCTCATCTTTGTGTGAGTGAATATAGTCGTACAGTTTTTTATTCTTCATTATGTCCATATTGTTGCATTGGAATCCGACGGTGCATTTCTTTAGTCTAATTGACATAAAATAGTTCATGCCGCCGCCAAGGATCGATTTTGCAGTAAACCAGCCGCTCCTGTTTGGAGTTCTGTTTTGGTAGATATCTGTTTTGGTATTTATTTCAACGAGGAGCTGGTCCCAGAATTTGAAATACATATCTCCTTTCTGTCGAGAATTAACGGGATTGGCAGTCGATACAACAGGATTTGATACGGTAATCGTGATCTCTCCCGGCTCAACGTCAAAGAGTGACAGATACTTTTTGATCAAAGATATTTTTGATCCGGTATCCCCGTGGACTCTCAGATATATGCCTTCGGCAATACGCCGGGAATCACCCGGGGAAAAAGCATCTTCACTTGCTGAAATAGCCTGGGCTACAGGAGTTTTTTCGGATGAAAGAGCAAGATCCTGGAGGACCGCACCATCTCTTTCATGCAGTAAACCGATTACGGAGGCGAGGAACTCACGCCAGGTTTTCACGCTGTATTTTGTCCCGGCAAAAGTAAAGGAGTAAATATTTCGGTTGTATAAATCAACATCCTCATCCAGCGAAAAAGTATTTCCCTCTTTTTGTGCCGGAACAAAAGAAGACACATATGTCGGCCATATCTTCAGTGCGAGATTTGTTAACTGATTATTCCTTTCAACAAGCTCCTCACGAGCCCACTTATCACAGGTCGCAACATAGTGATTCAACTTCAGATGACTCTCTTTAAATCCCTTTGGCATATTCTTTTTATCAAAAAATGAGTTATTGCTGTATTTTGAGTTATATGCTGTTAACGAAAGATTTGCCAGCTTGTGCAGCCATTCTTCATGAACCTGTAATGCGGTCTCAGAACCTCCGAGTTCCTCCTTCCATTTATCGGATAATGTTTGAGGCATGATATGTTCAATACTCAGCTGACCCTCAGAAATGAGATTTTCCAGATCTACCACTTCATAATTGTCCTGATTTTCCAGAGATTCGAGGAGATAAAGCAAATATGTCAACTTCATATCCTGATAGAGATTCCGGTTCAGTAAATTGTCGCGAACCTCCGTATCTGTTGGGAAACGGCCTGACCCCTGTTTTGAAAGAAGAATATACTTGAGTTTTTCCACATATCCTGTCTCATTGCCTTCCTGACGCAGGACATCCTTATGCAAAGTCATAAAGACCTTATTCAAGCCTTGAGCAGGAACACCGCAGATTATACGCCTTACGAGATAGGTTTCCAGGATGCGCAGAATACTGATTATCTCATTTGATATAATCATTCCCGACTGATACCCGTCCAGTATCTCCATTACATAGGGATTAATGACACTGTTATCCAGCTTCCGGAGTTTTGTGAGGATTTTCTTGATATCTCCCTCTGCCGTTTCAGGAGATTGGATCATATAATAATATTTTGCATACTTTACCATGTCCTGAAGTAAGGTCTCTTTATCAGCAGTTTCAGCATATACCTTAAATTCGGAATATATATTCGCGATGGCGGGAATCCGCCGCAACTTGATTGTCAGGTAATCGCGAAGGAACGCATCGGTATTTTTAGGCGTGTATTTTTCTATCTTGTACCAGTAGGATGTATAATATTTTTCCTGCATTTCCAAGGGCAATGACATTAATACGTAATTTCTCACTTTATCAGATTCAGAAAGAGCCAATCCGGTAGAGTTCAGACTTTCGAAAATGAGTTGTGCATCATCATCTTTTTCAAGAATAATGTCAATTACAACAAGCCGCGAAACTGCTTCCATCAGTTCGTCGATCGTCACCTCGCGCTTGAGAATAGAGGTATAAAAATACTGATAGTTTTTTGTGATTCTGGAATCTTGTTCTAAATCGCCCAGGTCTTCTGAAAAGAGTGCATTATACGCATTCTGACTGTTTGCGGCAGGTATCAGTTTGATTGTATGATCATATTCATCACGGAGATATTTATTATGGATTTTGTCTGTTAATTTTTTATCAGCAGAGATAAGAATGCCTTGTTTCAAAATGTTGTAAATAGCTATCAGCAGAATCGAGATGGTCGTAATTCTCTGTTGACCGTCGATGATGACGTATTCTCCGCGGCCTCCTTTGGGATTTGTGGCACTTACTATACTTCCAAAAAAGTGGGTTGGACGGTTATTTATGATAGTTGACAGCAAATCGCTGTATAATTGTTTACAGTGTTCCAGCTGCCATTCATATTCCCGCTGATAGACCGGGATAACGAATATGTCATTGGAATCTAAAAGACGGATCAGAAATTTTTCATTACCTTTCATACTGTACCAACCTGAAATAATACCTAATTGATTCCAGAAGTAATAACATTACGGGTATTACGTATGATTTGCATGATAAAGGCACTCGGGAGTGAGTGAAAATATCCTGAGCCTAAAAAAACATCCCATCCCCATAAAACAAACCCTGATTACCCAATCCTCCCAATACTATACCATGGATCCGATACCTCAGGCATCATACGATCACCGCCTCACCATGAAAGAGGAGGACTACCTCGAAGCGATCCTCAACGTATCCCTTACGAAAGGATACGCCAAAAGCCGCGACGTCGCGGTCGAACTCGACGTGGGGCCCTCCTCTGTCGGGGAAATGTTTGCGAAACTGGATAAAAAAGGCCTGGTCGTGTATCGGAAATACGAAGGTGTCACCCTCACTGAACCCGGAAAGATCATCGCCGAGCAGGTGAAGTTCCGCCACGATGTCCTGGTCGAATTTCTGGAAATGGTCGGGGTGCCAAGCGACATTGCAAACAAAGACGCCTGCTTCATGGAACATGAATTAAGCACGGTCACGATCCAGAAGATCCGGGAGTTCGTCGCCGCAAAAAAACAGAAATAAGTTTTTTTTTAATGGGACTTACGCGGTGTGATCTTAACCGAAACAACTGACGTACTTATGGGATGTACTTCGATTTCGTGTAACGCCGGATGCGGAACCCTGAGAAAAAGAACCGCGAATAAGCGGTTCAATAATTTCATGGGTCCGCACCCACCCATACATTTCCCGAATCGGGTTGAGATCACACCATGTAACTCCCATCCCAATTACTAATCTATTACTAATATCTGTCAAATTAGTAATTGGCCCCGCTGCCCCCTGACCCGCAAAAAAGAGGTCAGGCACCCCCTCCGCATACCCCCATATAAACCTACCTTTTTTGGTAAAAACCCGCAAAAACTTTACCGCTATCCCCCCTCTCCAAGAATATAATCAGAGGTTGGACGGAGCCCCAGCTGATCTCGGGACAAAAAACCATGACAGCTGATTTCATTCAGACAGCAATCTCGAAGTCCGCAAAGCGGATCTTCACCGCAGAGTTTACGAACGCCGCCGCGTATGATGCGATCATCGCAGAAATTACCGGCGTGGAAAACCCCCTCGGTCTTGCCGAAGTCGAGCTCGGGAAGCAGACCTACAAGACCTATGTCGGCTACTTCGACCCGAACACCTCCCGCACCCCTGGATCAGAAAAAAGATTGGGGCATTTCTATTTGCAGGTCATGAGAAATGACCCCCAAAAAAGAACAACCCGCACGCGGTTTTTAACTCCTGTAAAAAAACGAATTACTCCCGCGACTCGATCACCGCGATGAGATTTTCCATCACCTTATCCACCGCATCCCAGGTAGGGCTGACCTTCCCCGGCGTCCGGACGATAAACGGCCGTCCCTCATCAGCGGCTTTGCGCATCTCGATATCAAGCGGGATAGCGCCAAGATACGGCACCTTATACTGCTCCGCCGCCTTAGCTCCGCCGCCTTTTCCGAAGATATCGACGACCTCGCCGCAGTGCGGACAGACCATACCTGACATATTCTCGATCACGCCGAGGACAGGAAGATCCATCATCTCAATAAATTTGATCGCCTTCGTCGCATCCAAAACAGCCACATCCTGCGGGGTCGTCACGATAACGGCGCCCTCAACATTCGGCGCGAACTGAATGATATTCAAAGCCTCATCACCCGTTCCCGGCGGAAGATCCACGATCAGATAATCGAGCTCTCCCCATTCCACCTCGCCCAGGAACTGTTTCGTCGCAGCGGCCTTCATCGGTCCGCGCCAGACCACAGGACTGTCCGTCTCATTCAGGAGAAGAGCGATCGAGACCACCTTCAACGACCCCGTCACCTTCACCGGCATAATGTGCTCGCCGATCGCCTGAAGACGCATATCCTCGATCCCGAGCATCTTCCCGATCGAAGGGCCGTGAAGATCAAGATCCAGAAGACCCGTCTGATACCCGTGACTCGAAAGCGCATAGGCAAGATTTACCGACACCGTGCTTTTTCCGACCCCTCCCTTTCCCGAGAGGACCAAAATCACATGGCGGACATTGATTTTGGACTTTTCCGGTTTATTTTTCGGAGATTCGGTTTTTTGTGAACTGCTCGCGCAGTCTGTATTGCTGGTTTCATTGGTCATGTATAGATAACTCCGTTGAAAGCTCCGCCGCAGACAAAAAAATCACCTGCAGCAGAACACATGTAAGAGAAAAATCTGCTTAAGAATGCCGGGGACCGCAGGTCAGACAAAACAGCCTGACCCGTATCCAACATCCGGCGTTCCATCCTGATAGGCTCCGCCCCCGCAGTGATCACGTTACGGACCCGGTATTGCGGCATTTGCAGTAATGGGGGGCGGAGATGTATGAAAGTTTAGAGGAGGACGTGGAGGTTGTTACTTCTTTTCGCGTCTGAAACACATGAACCAGTCAAGACAATACTGATCATCGCTTGTCGACTCCATGCGTTCCTTTGCCGTCCCGCAGGAACCTGCAGTCGGCACGATCACATCATCACCCGGACGCCAGTCAGCAGGCGTTGCGACCTGATCACTGTCTGCTTTCTGCAGAGCGAGAATGATGCGTTTGATCTCGTCGAAGTTTCTTCCGGTCGAGAGAGGATAATACAGAATGGTTCTGATCTTCGCCAATGGATCGATAACGAATACCGCACGCACTGCCTGCGTATTCGACTGACCCGGCTGGATCATCCCGAATTTGTTGGCGACCTCCATCCTGATATCCTCGATCAGCGGGAACTTCACCTCGATGTTCTTCTTCCCGTTCCACTCGATCTCCTGGATCTTGCGAAGCCAGGCGATGTGGGCGTAAAGAGAATCTACCGAAAGTCCGATCAGTTCGGTGTTCAGTGCGGCGAACTCATCAGCCATCGACGCAAACGTCATAAACTCGGTCGTACAAACCGGGGTGAAGTCTGCCGGGTGCGAGAAGAGAATGACCCACTTCCCGGCATAATCCTCGGGAAACCGGATAGGCCCCTGTGTCGTTACCGCCTCAAACGAGGGAGCGGTGTCACCGATCAGCGGCATTTTTGCGCCGCTGTGCGGATGTCCATCGCTGAATCTGTGGAGGCGATGGTGGTGATGATAACAGCAGATCTCCTGCTGCTTTTCATCTTCCATTGCATGTACTGGTGTTTTTTCCATAGTGATGACCTCCGTAAAGGATCACGGCAGATATGTCTGAACAGCACGCCCTGTCAGCTACACGTCGCGGGTCTGCATTCCGCAGCCGTGCGGCTGAACCCCGCCGTCTGTGTGCGGACAGCAGGAGACTTTTATCATCTTGCCGTTCGCCAAAGCATCGGCGACTTTGTAGCGCGCCTCATGAAGGTCGCGCCATGCCGTCTTTCTTGAAACACCCAAAACGCCGGCGGCATCCTCCTGCGAAAGACCTTGCAGATCGACCAGTTTCAAAACCGCGATCTCTTCGGGATACAAAGTGACCATCTCAATGTTTGCCTTCCTGTTAGGACAGACCGGGGCATAACATCCCGGAGGCTCATTGAGCTCGACACATCGCCGCACCCGCGGTCTTCCGCATTTACCTTTTGGACAAATCTCAGGGTTTTCAGGCATATCTTTACTCGTGCTGGATATCTTCTCATGCCATCCCTAAAGTGTTTTCGATTAGCCGATGACGCCTGAGGAAATATTCAGTAAGTACTCATATGCTCCAAAATATATTAATGTATGTGAATCGGATGATGTTAAGTACAAGTAGTAAAGAAGTAATTTCCGGAGATGCGTATGTCGACACCATTTATAACAATAGAAAATCTGTGTATGGATTTTGGCGAGGAGCACAAGATCCGCGTTCTGGACAATATCTGTCTTGAAATCGCCGAAGGAGAGATCGTAGGTGTGATCGGAAGATCAGGATGCGGAAAGACCGTGCTGATCCATCTGATCCGGGGGATCGACACGCCGCCGACCGGCGGCAGGATCGTCTATCACCTTGCGCGGTGCAGAAAATGCGGCAGGATCGAGTTCAGAAGCGATGCGGGAAAAATCTGCCCTGCCTGCGGAGAGACCCTTGCCGCAGAAGATATCGACTTCTGGGCGCCGGAAAACGAAGCGCTGAAAGCAAAGATCATGGCGCGGACCTCGCTGATGTTCCAGCGGACCTTCTCTCTCTACGGGGATGACCGCGTGATCGAGAACGTTCTTAGGGCGCTCGACGACATCAGCTACCCGGCAAATCAGGCGCTTTCCCGTGCGGCGGATCTGGTGGATGAAGTGCGGCTGAGTCACCGGATGATGCATGTCGCCAGGGATCTTTCGGGCGGAGAAAAGCAGCGCGTGGTTCTCGCCCGCCAGCTCGCCCGCGAACCGCTGTTTTTGTGCGCCGACGAGCCGACGGGAACGCTGGATCCCAAGACTGCGACGATCGTGCATGAACTGCTGAAGACCGCGGGAGCAGAGAAGAGGATGGGGATGGTCATCACCTCCCACTTCGCCCAGGTGCTGGAGGATGTCTGCGACCGGGCGGTCCTGATGGATGACGGAAGGATCACAAAAATCGGCAAACCTGAAGAGATCGTGGATGAGTTCATGAAGGGATGCAAAGATGACTGCACCTATGTGTGCACCGACTGCGGCAGTGCGGTCGTGCGGGCAAAAGATCTCTCAAAGAAGTTCATCGCCGTCGACCGCGGGGTGATCAATGCGGTGGACAAGGTCAGTTTCGAGGTGTACGAACGCGAGATCCTCGGGATCATCGGCGTTTCCGGAGGAGGGAAGACGACGCTTTCGAAGATGATCGCGGGTCTGTATGAACCGACCGGCGGCACCCTGGAGGTGCGGGTCGGGGATGAATGGGTCGATATGCGAAAACCTGGATATGAGTTCCGCGGCAGAGCGAAGAAGTACATCGGCCTTCTGCATCAGGAGTATGATCTGTATCCGCACAGAACGGTGATCGACAATCTGACGGAAGCGATCGGACTGGAGTTTCCAAAAGAGCTGGCTGTCCGAAAAGCGGTGATCACGCTCCGGATGGCGGGATTTACCGAGAAGAAGGCAAAGGACATCCTGAACAGGAAGCCTTCCGAGCTCTCCGAAGGCGAGAAGCACAGAGTGGCGCTGGGTCAGGTGCTTATCCGGGAACCGCGGATCATTCTTCTGGATGAGCCGACCGGAACGATGGATCCGATCACGAAGATCGATGTGAAGCACTCGATCGTCAATGCAAGAGATGAGATGGACGAGACGTTCATCATCGTTTCCCATGACATGGACTTTGTCCGGGATGTCTGCGACCGGTGCATGTTCATCCGCGGAGGAAAGATCATTGCGGAAGGACCAACGGCGGAAGTGCTCGCAAAGATCTCTGAAAAGGAGGTCGAGAAGATGGCGGCGGATCTGGAAGCAGGACAGAAATAATCCCCTCCGCTCCATTTTCACCTTGCGCAAAGGCTGTTTTGAATATTTTTGATAAAAATAGGTGTTTCCAGACCGGGATGCGCTTACTTATACTCTTTTCCGATCAAAAACCGGTAAAGCACCATATATTTCGACGCTGACCGCGGGATCTTTGACTCGACTTCGTAGTACGTCCCGTCATGCAGCGAGAACAGGATCTTCATCTGCAGGGAAAACGCAAACCCTTCGATATCCGCAAACGGAAACACAAACTTTCCTTTGTCGCCGTCGAACTCGAGCCGGTCAACATAGATCGAAAACTTCCCGGTGCCGAGATCCTCGACCGACTTCATCGCCCCGATCTTTCCCAGGATCTGCCCTTCGTCCGACTCGATCGGGACATCCTTTTGGGTCGCGAGATACGCCGGCAGACGCTCTTTGATCAGATCACGCTGCCAGTGATCCCAGGAGACGATGTTGTCATGATGCAGCGGATGGTCCGACGCCGGCTCGAACAGACCGAACTCATTGAACTTCACCGCATACCCGCATTCGCAGGAGAGAATATCCCCTTTGCTGTGCAGTCTGCCCATCTGTTTACACTCCGGGCAGATGTAGAGGATCGTTTCAAGATACTCGGCGAGATCCGTGCCCGTGTAGGGACGGGGATCTTTTTTCTGGTCATCGAACGTGTTCACATACAGATCGCGGTTGATCGCTTCATTGATCTGATCGACCGTCATGCCCTTCAGCTCTTCGGGAGAGTATTCGTGGACGAACTCACCCTGCATGGTGCCGTCACGGGGGGTTTTTCCCCATCGCGGGCGGCGCAGATACCCGCCGTGCATCCGGTAGGTGATGAGAGAAGCGCCGAGCTCTCCGCACTCTTTCACCAGTTTCCCGGTGGCAGGCGAGATGAACGCTGTCTCGCCGTTGATCGATCTGACCCCTTCGGGAGACATCCAGACATTATTGCCGGCACTCAGCCGTTCTTTGATGTCCCTGATCACCTCGCCTGCCGGGGCGCCTTTCTTGCGGATGATCGGATCCAGCAGACACCGGCCGGCAAGGCGGGTCGATTTCTTTCTGAACAGATGTTCGCCGGCCACATAGAACATGTGTCCTTTGATCGCCATGCCGATCATCAGATGGTCCCAAAGGGTCGTGTGGTTGGAAAAAACCATATAGGGAGTATGCTTTGGGACGACGATATCGTAAGTATAGTGTAATTTTCGGCTCATCGCCGGGGAGGCAAGAAAGCGTGCCGTTTTATACACGCCTTTATACCAGAGAACGCGGATATTCTGCATTGCCCTATAGTATGGGAATTTACCCATGATATATCTGAGGGTATTTGTAATGCGGCGCTCTTTGGAGGATCATTTTTCCACGGCCGGCAGCCTGCAGGGAATACAAAAAAACGAAAGGATCCAAAGCGGGAAGTGCGGCAGCATATTTTTCCCGGTGCGCCCTTTAACTGACGCAGATCGCCGGAACAAAACCTTCACCTCTAGCTTTATCATAAGAAAAAGCAAATATTATCCCATGACCGAAACGGCACACAAAGCCGGGCGCAGTACGCGTTCGACCGAGCGCGAGCATAGATCCGAGGGATTTGTGCCCCACAACATGATGGATTACGAGGAAACCTACTCCACGTTCTCCATTGCTGTGCCTGAGTATTACAACTTCGGCTTCGACGTTGTTGATGCATGGGCGAAAAAAGACCGCAACAAACTCGCCATGATCTGGACAAACCAGGAAGGAAAGGAAAAATACTACACCTTCCGGCAGATGATGAATCTGTCCAACCAGATCGCGAACATGATGTTCAAACAGCATATCGGCAAAGGCGACCGCGTGATGATCCTTCTGCCGCGTGTCCCCGAGTGGTGGACCTTTGCTCTTGCTGCAATAAAAATAGGCGCAGTCATCTGCCCGTCTCCGGTCATTCTAACCCCGCACGATCTCAAATACCGAATAAACCAGGGCAAATTCAAGATGATCGTGACAAACACTGAAAATGTCTGGAAACTTGAGGATATAGCAGGCGAATGCCCGACGCTGCAGGTAAAATTCCTGACCGACGGCGATGCTCCGGGATGGATAAACTATCAGAAGGAACTGATTCACCCGGCCCGCGCCTCGACCAAACTCAGTTCGATCGTTCGAAGCGTTCGAACCAAAGCGACGGACCCTATGCTGATCTTCTTCTCGTCGGGAACGACCGCTGACCCGAAGATGGTGCTGCACAATCATGCCTATCCGCTCGGCCACATCGTGACCGGCAGGTTCTGGTATGATCTGACAGACAACGATCTCCACTTCACGGTCGCGGACATGGGCTGGGGCAAATCCTCCTGGGGCAAGTTCTACGGACCCTGGATGGAAGGCGCCTGTGTCTTTGTCTACGACTACCGCGGGAAGTTCAATGCGACCGAGCTTCTGCCGCTGATCGAAAAGTATGAGATCACGACGTTCTGCGCTCCGCCGACGATCTACCGGATGCTGATCCTTGCGGATCTGGAGACGTTTGACTTTTCCGAGCTGCGTCACTGCCTCTCGGCAGGCGAGACGCTGAACCCGGAGGTCAACCGCGTGTGGGAGGAAGGCACCGGGAAAAAGATCTACGAGGCTTACGGCCAGACGGAAACGGTCACGGTGATCGGAACGTTCCCGTGTATGGAAGTCAGACCAGGTTCGATCGGCAAACCTGCTCCGGGCTGGAAGATCGAGCTCCACGACGATATGGGCAATCCGGTGGCTCCGGGCGTTGAAGGCAGGATCGCGATCCGCACGAGTGATCCCTCGCCGGTCGGTCTCTTTACCGAGTATCTAAATGACCCGAAGGCGACGGCGAAGGTGTTTATCAACGGCTGGTACTATACGGGAGATAAGGCGACGGTGGATGAAGACGGCTACTTCTGGTTCATGGGCCGCGATGATGATATGATCAAATCATCCGGCTACCGCGTTTCCCCGGCGGAGGTCGAGTCGGCGCTTATCGAGCACCCGGCAGTGAAGGAGTCGGCGGTCGTGGGAAGCCCCGACCCGATCCGCGGCGTGATCATCAAAGCATTCGTGGTCTTAAAAGACGGTTATACCGGGTCCGAGGCCCTCGTCAAAGAGATGCAGACCCATGTGAAGACGACGACCGCCCCGTATAAGTATCCGCGGGCGATCGAGTTCGTGGCAGAACTGCCAAAAACGATCTCCGGGAAGATCCGGAGAGTGGAGCTGCGCAATCTCGAGATGAAGAGGTATCAGGAAGCACACCACGAAGAGTTCTCTGAAAAGAAGAACTGAATTTTTTTCTTTTTTTTTTTAGCGTTTGTATTCGATCTGAATTCCCAAAGGACGTTGTTCGTCTCCTAATCTTCGGGATGTTTCAACGATTTGAGCGGGATTCTTTGGGTGGTACAATTCACGCAAGGCAAAGATTTGGTCGCAAATCAAAGATTTGGTCGCAAATCAAAGATTTGCTCCGCTGAGGTTGCCCCTTCGGGGCAACCCGCCTCCGCTGAGGTCGGCCGCTTTCAGCGTCCACCCCTCCCACTCGCAAAGCTTCACTTTGCTCAGCTAAGGTCGTCGACTACGTCTCCGACCCGCCAACGAAATCCACGAAAAATACGCAAATCAAAGCCTTGGTCGCAAATCAAAGATTTGTTCTCCGACTCGGGCTTGCAGCCCTCGTTTGAATCGCATTTTTCTTGCGTTCGGGTGCTCTCTCAGGCTGATGCGTGCAAATCGAAGATTTGCGTGCAAATCGAATGGGCTTTGACCGTTTGGGCTTTCCAGGCAGTCCTTCCTCAAAGAAAGTTCTTCGATGTACGACCCGGCGCTTCTTTTGATCCACGTGCCCGCGAGGGGCACGACCTGCAGCTTCAATAAAAAATGTCTCAGAATTATTTCAATCCACGTGCCCGCGGGGGGCACGACTGCGAATCAGAGGCTAGCGCTTCCTTGGTAAGATTTCAATCCACGTGCCCGCAGGGGGCACGACGAACATTACTCTTATTATTGTGATGTTTACTGTATTTCAATCCACGTGCCCACGGGGGGCACGACGCGACTAGGGACACTATCACGGTATCGGGCAATATTTCAATCCACGTGCCCACGGGGGGCACGACTCAATACCACAGCCATCCTCCATCCTGCGTTGATTTCAATCCACGTGCCCACGGGGGGCACGACTACTGAAAACATGATCTGTTTTGTAGCATTGAATTTCAATCCACGTGCCCACGGGGGGCACGACCATGATCCTCCCCC
>NZ_KE387271.1:0-33142 GCF_000430905.1 Methanocorpusculum bavaricum DSM 4179 | reverse complement strand
ATTTCAATCCACGTGCCCACGGGGGGCACGACTCTAACTATAATATACTATAACTCCACCCATATAATTCTCTCCCTCCCTCATCAGCAGAAAGTTCCACACGTAAAACATTATATTCCATTGGAAATATTCAAAATCTTCACCAAACCCAAAAACAAACCAAAAACCGCAGACATCGCGAACCTCCCGGAAAAACTCTGGGCACAACCCCTTCGCGAAAAAAAGAATCTAAAAAATCAGCGCATCATCCACATTCAAACCCGGCTTTGCTCCGACATGTTCAACATGCTCTCTTCCCTGCTTTCCGAGATTATAATATCTAACACTATCCGTTTCTGGATTAATAACCTCTCCTATCCTGAACTTCAAATCCATCAACTGAACAGAATCCACTACGCACTCAAACACCGAATTCTGCACCCTGACCCCAAAATTTTTACAAATCCGTGCCACCTGACGAAGCCGGCGTCTTCCCTCCGGGGTCTCTGTATTCACATCATACGTAACCAAAACAAACATCTCTCCCTCACCTCACCACAAACGGAGGATACCCGTCAATATCTCCCCGGAGAAAACGGGCGAGAAGCATAGCCTGGGCATACGGCAAAAGACCGACCGGCATCCTCTCCTCCAGATACCCGTGCATGACCTCCTCCTTCTTCCGCTTCTGCCATGCCTGCAAAACGGTCTTTCGGGCATCATCAGTCAGCAAAACCGCTCCGTTCTCCTTCACCACAAAATCACCTGCCGTCACCACCCGATTATTGACGAGACTCAGCACAAACCGGTCTCCTAGATACGGACGAAACTCCTCCATCAGATCAAGAGCCAGACTCGGTCTTCCCGGACGGACCCGGTGCAGAAACCCAACCTGCGGATCGAGACCCACAGACTCCAGAGCCGATGCACAATCTGCCGCAATAAGTGTATAGGAAAATGAAAGCAAAGCATTCACCCGATCCAGAGGAGGGCGTCTCGATCTGTTTTCAAAAGAAAACTCAGGTTCCGTTGACAAAATCAGATCATTAAAACAGTCAAAATAATACTTCGACAAAATACCCTCAAAGCCTCTCAGCTCATTCAGCGAACCACATGTTCCGGCTTTTATTTGTACAATACCCTCGGACAACCGTTTGAAATTCACTTCAAACTCCTTTGAAACCATATCAGGATAATCACGGGAAAACCGCTGGAGAACCGTCCGGCAGTTCATCAGTTTTCCAAGAATACAGTGTGCTGCGACCTTTCCTGATGCTGCTTCATCATCCGAAACGGCATACTGACGTTTCCTGAGCAGCACATTTCCCGAAACCTTGCCGCCGACCCGTGCCATAAATTTTCCATAGGGTGAAACAAAACAAAGCCCCACATCATTTTCATTACACAGCGCCATCATCCCGGGACTTGCTCCCATAAAACCAAAACATACGACCCCCTCCAGGTTATGGATCGGGACTCTGGCAAGTTCCTGGTTTTCAACAGATACAACGATACTTTCCCCGTCCCGCGAAAGATAGGACTTTGGATTTGTCACATACAGCACATTACGCAGTTTTCTCATGAGAATACCCCTGTATTATTGAATCAAGATACCGGTCGACGGATTTTTTTCGTGAAGATATAGTTGGAACGCAAAGATCCCGGATCGAACAACTTGCACACTGCTTTTTAAGTTCAGCAGAGGGGGTGATCCCGTTTTCATACATAGCATACATTTCCCGAATAAGCGAGACGACATGTTCGCGGAGTTCTTCGTCAAAGATCACCTCCGTTCGGTGCCGGGTTTTTCCGTAATACAGATAACCGCTGGGGATCTCCGTTCCGTACATCTCTTCGAGACACATCGCCTGACAGCAGAGCTGGACCTCATCGCAGTCATCCTCCTTTTTCTTTCCCCTTTTATATTCTATTGGAACCACTGTCCATGTTCCGTCCCTGTTTGGAATGGTTACCCCGGATGGCGAACGGTGAAACTCCACGACGTCAGCAATTCCGTAGATTTTCAGATTGTGGGATACGAGCGGGATACTGCGGGAAACAAGGATATCGCCTCTTGACTCTACAAAAAAAGGATCGTCGGCATTGTCGTGCATGAGTTTTCCCGAGAAGGTAAGTGCGTTTTCCGCCCAGAGCTGTTCTACGTGGATCAGTGCCCACTGACGCGGACAGAATGCAAAATGCTGGATCCCGCTTACCATAAGGTAGTCATCCGGGTTCATTAATGGATAATATAGAGTGAGAATACATGAAAGTATCCCGGGAATTACGAAGAGTTCAATCTCGTTTCGAATCTCAGTAAGTTTTTGCAAAACTACTTCGTCAATGCAATGTAAAATTAGAACATCGGGAATTGATCTAATGACTGAATACTATGCACGTTGTAATGAAGACAGGACGAAATATCAAACCATTACCGATCATTTGACAAATGTATCCATCCTTGCAGGAATATATGCGCAGACCTTTACTACGCGGGAAATGGGCGAGATATGCGGGATCTTACACGACATAGGCAAATACTCCGATGACTTTCAAAAACGCATCAGGGGAGATAACATTCAGACTGATCACTCGACTGCCGGAGCAAAAACAGCCGATCTCTTTGCAGACGAACAACAAAATCCCTATTCATCGCTTGCATATCATCTCATGTCCTACATAATTGCGGGACACCATGGAGGGCTTCCCAATCGCGGAAACGCCAACGCATCCGGTTTATTTCAACGTCTTCAAAATTCAAATCCAGATCTGTATGCCGCATGGAAAACCGAGATGCCCCAAACGTCCCCCGACCTCTCGGAGTTTTTCGCCACACAAACCTTCATCCCGAAAGATCCATCAAAACTCGACCAGAATGAATTCGCTCTTTCGCTTTTTCTCTACACTCACTTCCTTTACTCCTGTCTGGTCGATGCGGACAGGACCGATGCTGCACAATGGGATGGATATGTAACGGAAGGAACGTATCCTACGCTCGAAGAATTCAATGACAAACTCGATGCACGCATGGCAGAGTTCAAGGTAGCTTCCGACCTTGACAAAATTCGAAACGACATCCTCACATCCTGCAACAAAGCAGCTGAAACAGAACCGGGGATCTTCACCCTCAACGTTCCGACCGGCGGAGGGAAAACGCTCTCCTCTCTCTCTTTTGCTTTGAAACACGCTCTGAAAAATCATCAGAGCAGGATAATCTACACTATTCCCTTCACCTCGATCATCGAGCAAAATGCCAAAGTCTATGCCGATATTTTTGGTCGGAACAATATCGTTGAACACCACTCCAACTTCGTTCTTCCAACAGGGGTAAAAGTCGAACCTGACTCCCCGTATGGAGAAAACAAGAACCTCTCTCTAGCCACAGCAAACTGGGACGCTCCGCTGATCCTCACCACGAATGTTCAGTTCTTTGAGTCGCTCTTTACCTCTCACCCGTCACGAGCCAGAAAAGTCCACAACATTGCAAACAGTGTCATAATCTTAGATGAGGTCCAGGCTCTTCCCAACGAATTTCTCCTCCCATGCATGTATGCACTTTCGGAACTCGTGAAAAATTATCACTGCACCGTTGTTCTCTGCACAGCGACCCAGCCTGACTTTGTAGAGAACGAGGTTTTCCCGAAAGGCACATCGGTCAGGAACATTGTTCCAAACTATCAGGAACTTGCAAAGATAATGAAACGGGCAAAAGCACACAACCTTGGTAATAAAACGATAGACGAAATCGCTTCCTGCCTCAAATCAGAACAGCAGGTCCTTTGCATCGTCAATACCAAAAAACATGCAAAAGATCTCTACTCTCTTGTGAAAGAAGCAGGAGACACCCTGCATTTAAGCACAAACATGTGTCCGAAGCATCGAAAACAGGTCATCGAAATGATACGGAAAAAACTCAAAAACGAAGAACCCTGCTGTGTCATATCGACCCAGCTCATTGAAGCAGGAGTCGATATCGATTTCCCGGTCGTGTATCGTTCTTTGGCAGGAGTTGATTCAATAAATCAGGCTGCAGGAAGATGTAATCGTGAAGGTAAACTTTCTTGCGGGAACGTGTACATCTTCACTCCCGAACAAACGTATTCCGGTGCCGGATACGTGAAACAGACCGCAGAAATTTCCCACACTATCCAGACTGATGATTATCTTTCTCTGGATACAATTGCGAAATACTTCTCTAAATTATTCGATATCCGAAAAGAACAGCTCGACAACAAAGGAGTATTGGGTCTTTGCCGGCAGGGAATCACAACTTCGGAAACTGCATTTCCCTTTGCCGACATATCCGACAAATTCAAACTGATATCCGACAGCGGGTGTGCGGTGATCATTCCATTCGATGATGAAGCGAAGCAACTTATCAAAAATTATTCCCCTGAATTCATCCGCAGTTTTATCAGAAAGATCTCACCCTACTGTGTGAACGTGAGAAAAGCAGACCTTGATTACCTTCATGATGAGGGCGCATTAGAATTACTCGGCGAAAGCTTCGTTGTTTTGAAAAATCAAAGCCGATTTTACGCCCAGGACACCGGGATCTATATTTCCGGAAAGCCGGATATGTTTGATTATATCCTCTGATTCATGGATATACAGGATACATTTACATGCCAATAGCGTGAATTAAACAATCAATGAATAAATTTTATTTTTATTCTCTATTCTTAAGGAGGTGATACTATCTACGGAATTACATTACGAGTTTGGGGTGATTATGCATGTTTTACCCGGCCTGAAATGAAGGTCGAACGGGTAAGTTACGATGTCATCACCCCATCAGCAGCACGGGGTATCCTGGAGGCGATCCATTGGAAACCCGCGATTCGCTGGGTGATCGATGAGATCCAGGTCATGCAGCCGATCGCATTTTCCAATATCAGACGAAATGAAGTCTCCTCTATCATGAAAAATCCAGGTCCTTTGATGAAAACTGTTTCTGAAAAAGGGTCTGCAGAACCCTTCTATCAAAACACCCAGAAGGACCGGCAGCAGCGGGCGACCCTGATGCTCAAAAATGTTGAGTATATTATCAAAGCTCACTTTGAAATGACAAAGAAAGCGGGCGATGATGACACGGAAGAGAAGCATTACAATATATTTCTCCGACGGGCACGGAAAGGTCAGTGTCATCACCAGCCTTATTTTGGATGCAGAGAGTTTCCCGTTTCATTCGAACTGGTGGAAGAGCCGCTCTCAAAGACCCCTATTGACGAAGACCGGGATCTTGGGTGGATGCTCTACGACATTAATTTCAGCGATGATATGACGCCGAAATTTTTCCGTGCGCAAATGCATAAAGGAGTTATTACGATTCCCGAATCGTTTCACAAAGAGGTGAACGTATGATACTTACCGCCTTGTGTGAGTTATACGATAATCTCATTTTGGATCCAGAATCGGGAGTTGCCCAGCCAAATTATTCGAGTGTGCCGGGCTCATATGCTGTTGAATTGTCCCGAAACGGGGACTTTAACGGCATTATCACCCTGGTTGAGAATAAACAGCGGGTAATGATGAGTGTCCCGGAACAAGCCGGTCGATGCGGGAAAAACCCGCCGCCCTACTTCCTCTGTGATAATGCGAAGTTTCTCCTTGGTTTCGAGTATGACAAAAAGGAGAAAAAACTGATCCCTATGCCCGAACGTTTGCGCAGTGCATATGATGCCTATCGGAAAATCATCGGGTCATCCGAGGATGTCGGGCTCAAAGCAGTGATAGCATTTCTCAAAAACAGGGTTGATGGTCTCCCTCTCGATATTCCGGCAGATCACCCAATCTATCAAAGCGGGAATATCGTGTTCCGTCTGACGGATGAAAAAGGTTACATCCACGAACGATCCGAAGCGAAGAACGTCTGGGAGAGGTATTGCAATGCTTCTGCTTCATCAGAAGAACGAGGTCAGTGTCTGGTTACCGGACTTTTGAATCAGCCTCTTGCAAAAACGCACACCCAGCTTAAAGGAGTAGCAGACGCGAATACAACCGGGTGTGTTATCGTTGGTTTCAATTTTCCATCGGTTACCTCATATGGAAAAACCCAGAGTTATAATGCGCCTGTTTCTGAAAAAGCGATGTTTGCGTATACGACCGCACTTAATTTTCTCCTTTCAAAAAATGACAGCAGGATCCAGATAGGGGATACGACCGTTGTATTCTGGACAGACAGGAAAGAAGACAGTAAGGCATTATCTCTTATCTCGGCACTTCTTGGTGCAGATGCTCCAAAAGATGCAGATACTTCAGATCGTTTAACCGAACAACAAATCTCTGATATTCTGAAAAAAGTCAGATCAGGTCAGGCAGTGAACGACCCGGAGTTTAAGGTGAAAACGTACATTCTCGGTCTTGCTCCAAATGTTGCCCGGGCATCTATCAGATTCTGGTATGAGGATACTCTTGAGAATTTCATTGTGAAGACCGGCGAGCATGCCGAAAATATGAACGTGGTAAAATCCGCGAAACTCAAATCGAGGATCGTGTCGATAGGGGATATTCTCAGAAGCATCACGGTGAAGTCAAGTAAAAAATGGTGGGAAAATGTTCCCTCGTCATATGAGACCGCATTGTTTCGGGCGATCATTTCCGGAGATATGTATCCGACATCAGTATATTCAGCTGTTTTGATGAGGATACGTGCCGAGGCAGGAGATGATTACGGTATTGATTATATTCGTGTCGGCTATCTGAAAGCATATCTGAGACGGTATTATCAAAAACAGAACATGACGGAAAAAATGGAGGAATTAACAGTGAGTTTAAATCAAAAATCAACAGATACAGCCTATTCTCTTGGAAGGCTGTTCGCTGTGATGGAGGCATTACAGCAGAAAGCAAATGGTACAGCAACTATCCGGTCACGGTATTTTGCATCGGCTTCGGCGAACCCGAAACTGGTGTTTCCAACATTGCTGAATTTATCCCAGCATCATATCGCAAAGATCGATGGACGGTATTACGATAAACAGATGGAATCTATTTTGTCCGGTGTGACCGAATTTCCGGCAGCTTTCAATCTGGAAGATCAGGGCAAGTTTGTTCTGGGCTATTATCACCAGCGCGAATTTATCTACACGAAAAAGGAAGACAAAGAATTACAGGAGGCTTGAAGTATGGCAATTGAAAACAGATATGAATTTGTAATGTTGTTTGATGTGGAAAACGGTAACCCGAATGGTGACCCTGATGCAGGAAATATGCCCAGAATCGATCCTGAGACGAGTTACGGAATCGTGACGGATGTGTGCATCAAGAGAAAGATCCGGGATTACGTGGCTACGGTTAAAGAGGAGGAACCTGGTTTCCAGATCTATGTTCGCGACGGAGCTGTTTTGAATGCTCAGCACGAGCTTGCCTACAAGAACTACGACATGAAACCCGAAGAGAAGAAACTGCCGAAAGATGAGGCGGATGCAAAAAAGATCACGGGATTCATGTGTGAAAATTTCTACGACATCCGGGCTTTCGGTGCAGTCATGACAACGAAGGTGAACTGCGGACAGGTCAGAGGTCCGGTCCAGATCAATTTCGCCCGAAGTATCGATCCGATCGTGCCTCAGGAGATCACGATCACCCGTGTCGCGGTGACGAGTAAAGAGGATGCAGAGAAGAAGGAGCATGAAATGGGAAGAAAACACATCGTACCGTATGCCCTGTATCGTGTTGAGGGATATATTTCCGCAAATCTTGCACAGAAAGTCACCGGTTTCGATGATACGGATCTTGATCTGCTCTGGGAAGCTTTGATCAATCTGTTCGAACACGATCACTCGGCAGCACGCGGTAAGATGGCAACGAGAAAGTTATTCGTGTTCAAACACGATTCGGCTCTTGGATGTGCTCCGTCTCACATATTGTTTGATCTGATTTCTGTGAAAAGAAAGGATGAATCAAAACCGGCACGCACTTTTGAAGATTATAGGGTCAACGTGGATACGGATAAAGTGCCAAAATCTGTAGAACTGATCGAGAAACTCTAAGCCGGAAAATTACTCCGGCATTTCCCTTTTTTCATTGAAGTCGTGCCCCTCGTGGGCACGTGGAGCAAAAGAAGCGCCGGGTCGCACATCGAAGAACTTTCTTTGAGGAAGGACTGTCTGAAAAGCCCAAATGGGCAAAGCCCATTTGAGGCGGCACGCAAATCTTCGATTTGCACGCATCAGCCTGAGAGAGCACCCGAACGCAAGGAAAATGCGATTCAAGCGAGGGCTGGAAGCCCGAAGCGGAGAGCAAATCTTTGATTTGTGAGCGCGTTAATTCGCGGAGGTGTGCAAGCCAAAGGCTTGCGTGCCGCCTCAAATGAGCAAAGCTCATTTGGGCTTATTCGCGGTTAAATAATCTCATATATCCACACTCATCCCAACTACTTTCATCTCATAGCTTACCGGTCTCCCCATCCTTCCGCCCCTGTCCCCCTTTTCGTGCATTTCGTTGGCGGGTTGGCGACGAAGTCGACGACCTTAGCCGAGCAAACCGAAGGTTTGCGAATTTGTGATTTTTCGTGTGGGGGACGGGGGAGGGTACGCTCTGTATCCAACCCAATCTAATTCTTTTTCGTGTTTTCGTATTTTATTTCGTGCATTTCGTGTGATGGATCCGCCCACTCAAAAGATCTCGTACACCAAATCGAAAAATACACCAAAACACGAAAAAAAAGATTGTCTGGGTGCGTGTCCAACCCGGTCGCAAATCAAAGATTTGCTCCGCTAAGGTCGTCCGCTTCGCGTTCAACCCGGTCGCAAATCAAAGATTTGCTCCGCTGAGGCCGCCCCTTCGGGGCAGCCCGCCCCCCCAAAAAAAAGAAACGATAATTCTTACAGCATCCTCTTCAAAAACTGCCCCGTATAACTCTTCTTCACCTTCGCCACTTCCTCCGGCGTCCCCTTTGCAATGATCTCGCCGCCCGCATTCCCGCCCTCCGGACCCAGATCGATCAGATAATCCGCCGACTTGATCACATCCAGATTATGCTCGATCACCACAACCGAGTTCCCCTTCCCGACCAGACTGTCCAGAACCCCGATAAGCTTCTTCACATCATGGAAATGGAGACCCGTCGTCGGCTCATCTAAAAGATACACGGTCTTCCCCGTCGCCCGCTTCGCAAGCTCCCTCGTCAGTTTGATCCGCTGCGCCTCGCCGCCCGACAACGTCGTCGAACTCTGCCCGAGCTTGATATACCCGAGACCCACATCCGCAAGCGTCTGCAGCTTCGTACTGATCGCCGGCACGTTCTCGAACAACTCGAGCGCCTCGTCCACGCTCATACCCAGAACATCCGCGATCGACTTCCCCTTATACTTCACCTCCAGCGTCTCCTCATTATAACGCGCTCCCTTACACTCCTCGCACTCCACATACACATCCGGCAGGAAGTTCATCTCGATCTTCATCACCCCGTCACCCGAACACGCCTCACAGCGGCCGCCTTTGATATTGAACGAAAACCGGCCGGGTCCGTATCCGCGGACCTTCGCCTCCTTCGTCTCCGCAAACAGTTTCCGGATCTCATCGAACACTTTAGTGTACGTCGCCGGATTCGACCGCGGCGTCCTTCCGATCGGCGACTGATCGATCACGATCACCTTATCGATCTCCGACTCGAAGATCAGCTCCTTATAGGCGCCCGGCGTCACCTTCGATTTATACAGCTCCTTCATCAGCGCCTGATACAGCGTATCATAGATCAGCGTCGACTTTCCAGAACCCGAAACGCCCGTGATCACCGTCAGCGTCCCAAGCGGGATCGCCGCATCGATATCTTTCAGATTGTTCTCCGTGCAGCCGTTGATCCGCATAAACTTCTTCGCCGGCCGCCTCTTCTCCGGAACAGGGATCGAAAGTTCGCCCGAAAGATACTTGCCTGTCAGAGACTCCGGGAACGTTTCGATCATGTCCGGCGTTCCTTCCGCGACCACACGTCCGCCGTGGACGCCTGCCCCCGGGCCGATATCCACCACGTAGTCGGCCGCCCGGATCGTGTCCTCGTCGTGTTCGACCACGAGGAGCGTGTTCCCGAGATCCCGAAGCTTCTGCAGGGTCTGGATAAGCTTCTGATTGTCCCGCTGGTGAAGGCCGATCGACGGCTCATCCAGGATATACAAGACCCCCATCAGGTTCGACCCGATCTGGGTCGCGAGGCGGATACGCTGGGCCTCGCCGCCGGAGAGGCTCCCGGCACTTCGGGAAAGCGTCAGATAGCCAAGACCGACCGACCGCAGGAAGTTCAGCCTTGATCTGATCTCCCGAAGGATCAGCTTCGCGATCTCCTCCTCCTTTGGCGAGAGAGGCAGCGACTCGAAGAACGCATAGGCCGCATCGATCGACATATCCGAAACATCAGCGATCGACATCCCGCCGACTTTCACCGCGAGTACATGCTCCTTTAACCGTTTGCCGTGACAGGTCGGACACGGCAGGATCCGCATGAACTTCTCCAGCTCTTCTTTGCGGTACTCGGACTTCGTCTCCTTATACAGCCGTTCGGTCTGGGGAAGCAGCCCTTCCCAGCTCCCATGATAGGCCCACTCGGCATTCTTCGAGGTGTGGCTGAACTTCATGTTCTCGTTCACGCCGTTCATCAGCCCGTCATACTGCTCCTTCGTCAGCTCGTTCACCGGCGTCATCAGGGTGAAGCCAAGATGCTTTGCGACGGCGTCCAGATACTGGACACGGTACCCGTCGAGGAAGTTTTTGTACACCGCGACGGCGCCGTCAGCGAGCGAGAGGGTCTTGTCAGGGATGATCAGATCCGGATCGAAGACCATCTGGAACCCGAGCCCGTTGCAGGTCGGGCATGCCCCGAACGGACTGTTGAACGAGAACATTCTCGGCTGGAGCTCCTCGAACGAGAGGCCGCAGACAGGGCATGCCATCCGCGCCGAGTAGACGGAGTCCGTCTCCCCGGCGTTCGCATACACGAGTCCGTCCTCCGCATGCTTCAGCGCAGTTTCGATCGCATCGGTCAGCCGGCTCCGGTCGGTCGTATCGACCCGGTCGACGACGATCTCGATGTTGTGCATGATGTATCTGCCGAGTTTGATCTCGTCATCGGTTCTGAGGATCTCTCCGTCGACCCGCACTCTCGCAAATCCATCTGCATGCAGATCGCGAAACAGCTGTTCATAGGTCCCTTTCTTCTTGCGGACGATCGGGGCGAGGATCGTGACCATCGTCTCAGGATACTCGCTCTGGATCGAGTCGGCGATCTGACCCGGGGTCCTCGACTCGATCTTTACGTGATGGATAGGACAGTAGGGGATCCCGACCCTTGCATACAGTAAACGCAGGTAATCATAGATCTCCGTCACCGTACCAACGGTGGAACGCGGATTTTTCGAGGTGGTCTTCTGTTCGATCGATATTGCGGGGGAGAGGCCTTCGATGGAATCGACATCAGGTTTGCTCATCAGTCCGAGGAACTGGCGGGCGTAGGCGGAGAGCGACTCGACATATCTGCGGTGACCTTCCGCATAGATCGTATCAAAAGCGAGAGTGGATTTTCCCGAGCCCGAAACCCCGGTCACGACGATGAGTTTGTCACGCGGGAGTTCTATATTGATATTTTGAAGGTTGTGCTGTCTTGCGCCCTTCACTATCAGGTTTTTCATGCGGATACATGTTTGCGGCAGGGGATTATTATGTTTTAGAATAAGGGAGTCATCGGGTGCCTGAACGCGGGTCAGGCTCCATGACGATCTGTTCTGCAAGGCCGAGGGACGCGACCTCCATGAGCTCTTCATAGTCCATAGTCGTCTCCACGCATCCGTCGGTTTTTGTCATGACGCCGATCGTTGTCATGGAGATCTTGCGGCCCATCTGGAGACCTTCCTTGACCTCCATCATGCAGCCGACGCCGATCATCGCCTTGGGCTGATACTTTTTCACCATCCGCTTGATAAACGTCGAGCCGGGGATGATGAAGGTCTTGTATCCGGCCGCATTCAGCGCGGGAATGGCGCGTCCAAGTCCGCAGCGGCCGCAGGAGACGCATTTCAGCCCGTCAGGGGTGAGATGGGCCGGGCAGTCGCGCGAACGCAGACACTGAGGAAAGAAGATCACCCGTTTTTCCACCGGGGTCTTCGCGAAGTTTGAGAAGTTCATCTCATTGTCGATTCTGATCAGAAACTCCATCAGCTCTTTTCCGTCGACACCGAGAAGGAGGCAGACGATCTTGACCGTTCCTTCCATGATCGTAAAAAACGGCCTGAGAAGCCGCGGGAAGTACATCTGTTTTTTATGGATCGAGATGACGATCAAAATAGCCATCAGGATGGAAAAGACCATCCAGAATACGATGAAAACAAGAAGAAGCTGACCGAGTATCAGGGCAAGATTGTTCCAGACAGGGCTGTCAAAAAATGCAAGGGTGAGGGTCGCCGCCATTTATCTCAGGTCCGTAAAATCGTAAGGAGGATAGAGGACCCCTTTTTCGGTGATGATCGCGGTGACCAGATCCAGAGGCGTTGCGTCGAAGGCGTAGTTGATGACCGGAACGTTTTCGGGGACGGTCGTTCTCCCGAAAAAGCCGGAGACTTCGTCTCTTCCCCGCTGTTCGATAGTGATCTCGACCTCGGATGCTCCGGCGTCGAAGGTCGGGGTTGGCGCAGCAACGTAGAACGGGATGCCGTGGTGTTTTGCACAGACGGCGTGCATGTAGGTCCCGATCTTGTTGAAGACGGCGTCTTTCGTGATCCGGTCGGCGCCGACGATGACGGCGTCGATCTTTCCCTGGCGCATCAGGAATGCGGCTTCTGAGTCGACGATGGTCGTCACGGGGATTTCATCCCTCGCAAGTTCCCAGGCGGTGAGCCGGGAGCCCTGAAGAAGAGGGCGGGTCTCGCAGGAGATGACCGAGATCTTCTTGCCCATTTTTTTGGCAGAGCGGATGACCCCGAGAGCCGTACCCCAGGAGGAGCAGGCAAGAGCCCCGGCATTGCAGTGGGTAAGAACGGTCCCGATCTGCGGAAGAAGCGAAGCGCCGTTGTGTCCGAGGAACATGCAGGCTTTGGTGTCGTTTTCGGCGATGTTTTTCGCGGCGAAAAGCGCCATGATCCGCGCCATCTCCGGCGGGAGTTTTTCCATACTGCGGAGGACCTTGTCCACGCCCCATGCGAGGTTCACGGCAGTCGGCCGCGTGCTTTTCAGAAGCGCCGCATCAGACGCGATTGTCTCGTCGAACTCGACGTCCGAGACGCAGCGTGTAGCTGAGAGAGCGACGCCGAATGCGCCGGCAACGCCGAGAGCCGGAGCCCCCCGGACTTCGAGCCGGCGGATCGCGTCAGCAAGCCGGGAGACTTCGGTGATCTCGATCACCTTATACTCGGTCGGAAGAAGCGTCTGGTCGATGAGCATCACGGAACTGTTTTCATCGTTCCACCAGATGGTCTTCTCCTCGGTCACTGTTCGCTCCTGATGACATCGATGGAGGCTTTCATCGCGGCGGCGCCGGCGGACATCACGCAGTCGGGAATATCCTTCGGCGCAAGGGCGGCGCCGGCGATGTAGATCCCCGGCCTCATCGTCCCCGACGAATCGAGTTTCATATCGGCTGAACTCAGGAACTGGTGTTCATCGAGGCCGAGCCCGAGCGACTTCGCGAGTCTGACCGTTTCCGGTTCGGGGATCATCCCGACCGAGAGGATCACGAGGTCGGCTTCAAGATTGAGGAACTCGCGGGTCTCGGTGTTTTCCACCGGGAGAACGAGCCGGCCTTTTCCATTGTCCTGCACATCGCCCGGCAGACCGCGGATGATCTTGACGCCGGCGTTTATCGCACGTTCATAATACTCCTCGTAGCCTTTTCCGTAGGCGCGGATATCCGAGTAGAGGATCGAGACCTCGCAGTCCGGATAATGCTCTTTGATGAGCATGGCATTTTTCAGGGCATACATGCAGCATACGCATGAGCAGATGTTTCGTTTGACGGTCAGATCACGCGATCCGACGCACTGCACAAAGACGATGCTTTTGGGCGTTTCGCCGTTTGAGAGCCGGCGGAGGTTTCCGGCAGTGGGCCCGCCGGCGTTGATCATCCGTTCGAACTCGAGGCTTGTGATGACGTCAGGGTAGCGAAGATAGCCGAACTGGGATTTTTTCTGCGGGTCGAAGAGTGTATAGCCGGTCGCGATGACGACGGCGGAGGCGCTGATCTCGAGGGTCTCGACACGGTCTTCGGTGACTTTGAGGACAGCGTCTTTTCCGCAGACCCCGTAGCAGAGTCCGCATTCGATGCAGTGAAGATTGTCTTTGACGACGATGTTGGGGATGGACTGGGCGTGGGGTTTGTAGATGGCTTTTCGAACCCCGATGCCCGCGTCGAATTTGTTGTAGACCTCGATCGGGCAGATGAGCACGCAGTCTCCGCAGCCTGTGCACTCCTTTTCGTTGATGTATCGGGGGTATTGGGTGACGGTGACGGTGAAATTTCCGACCTCACCTTCGATCTTTTCAACTTCGGCGAGGGTGAGGATGGTAATATTCGGGTGGCGGGAGATCTCGGCCATTTTGGGCGAAAGGATGCACATCGAACAGTCGTTGGTCGGGAAGGTTTTGTCGAGCATGGCCATGTGGCCGCCGATGGAGGGTTCGCGCTCGATCAGATAGACATGGATGTTGTGATTGGCGATGTCCATTGCGCTTTGGATGCCGGCGACGCCTCCGCCAATGACAACAACGTTATTCATGGAGATACCTCTGCCCAAGGGAGACGTAGGTGGCGGCGTTTTTGAGGTTGCCGGCCGCCTCTTCGGGGGTGAGTTCGCGAACGACTTTTCCCGGGACGCCGATGACGAGCGAGTTTGGCGGGATCTCTTTTCGTTCAGCGACGAGAGCCCCGGCTGCTATAAGGGATCCTTTGCCGATCTTTGCGCCGTTCAAGACGATGGCCCCCATCCCTATGAGGGCGTTGTCTTCGATGACTGCCCCGTGGATGATCGCCCCGTGTCCGATCGAGACGTTTTCGCCGATCGAAACCGGGTGGCCGATGCTTTCGTGGATGACGGCGTTGTCCTGGACATTGGAGCCGCTGCCGATTGATATTTTTTCCATGTCGGCGCGAAGGACCGCCCCGAAAAGGATGGTGACGTTATCGCCGAGCGTTACGTCGCCTTTGAGGGTCGCATTGGGCGCGACATAGGTGTTTTTTCCGATAGAACCGCCGAAGTCCATAATGGATATATAATTGCATGCGGGAAGTTATGAGTATTTTGGAAAGGGACGGATCGGGGCTGAGCGGATGGAGGAGGAGAAATGTGTCCGCCAAGCTTCGGGCGGTCTGCAAGGCGAACGCGGTCAGATTATCGTATACATCCGCAGCCAGCCGTATTTTTCCGGACATGCTGCTGATTTTGTCCTGCCCTTTCGCCGGATATACTCTTTCGCTTTGGTATTCTCCATGCATACTATTATGCCCTGAGCGGGACTCTACAATACATTTTGAGTAAAAGTAATGGTGATGGAGTCAGTCCAATCATTGCAACTATACTTATGCTCGTCCTTACCGTTCTGCTTGTATCGATCGTCTCTGTTCCTCTTATAAGTTCTTCAGTCGATTCACTGAACGATTCCATGATGTTAATCGACAAAATAATTCAGAAACCGACTCCGACCCTGGCTCAGACCGCGACTCCTTCTTCTACCCCTACTTCAACCCCTACTTCAACCCCCACAACGAGCCCGTATTATACGGGTGGAAGTGAACCATTTGAAAACATCTCATCGTTGATAGATTCAATTAATGATTGGAAACCTGGTGTTATCGCTCCTCTGACAGATGGATTTGAATTGATTGGAGATTTGGAGATCGCGGAGAACCCGCTTGTCATCTCGGCAGATCTGCTGAGCGATGCGGGCGGTACGTTTGTGATAAAAGACTCGGGCGGGTCAATACAGCGTGCTCCGGGTCGTTCTGATTCACCCCTTCTGGTTTTGGGATCGTCGGGAGGGCTGCATATTATCTCCGGAGCATTAAAATTGGACGGGATGGGTCAGGATTCAGGAGCTCCGCTTCTTGAAATTACGTCTGGTGCAGTATTCGATATTAATGGCAATCTTATTCTGCAAAACAATGTCAATCGTTATGATATTATGCCGGGAGGGGGTCTCTGGAACAATGGTGATATCATTCTTGATGGTGAGATAACTATATCTGGAAATACCGCTCCGAAAGGCGGAGGTATATATAATTCTGGAACTCTTGAACTTAACAGCAATAAGATATATATCACTGGAAACACCGCCACCGAAAAGGGCGGAGGGATTTATAATGCGGGAGGTTCCGTCACATTGACAAAAGTAGGGGATATTCGTGATAATTCTGCGCCTACTGATAATGGAAAGAGCTACTATGCGGTTTTCGGTTCCTCCAGTCCCGGATTTACAGACCTCATAACTACATCTACCGGGGATACATACAGAGATACTGATATATAGATAATTTCTATTCGGCAAGGGCGCTCATCCCGCTGTCGGCGAATTCTGACTCCTCCACTTTTATCCTCAGCCCACTCGCACGATAAAGCAAAGCCCTGGTCGCAAGTCTAGCGACTTGGTCGCAAACTTTCAGTTTGCTTGGCTGAGGTCGTCGACTTCGCTTCATTCAGCCTTGGTCGCAAGTTTCCTTCGAAAACTTGCTCCGCTAAGGGCGAGCCTGTTCGCAAATCAAAGATTTGCTCTCCGTTTCGGGCTTGCAGCCCTCGCTTGTTCGCAAATCAGAGATTTGCTCTCCGACTCGGGTCTACGGCCCTCGCTTGTCGGCTCACCCCGCCTCCGCTGAGGTCGTCTGCTTCGCATCCGACCCGCCGCTCGCAAGTCTTCGCTTCGCTCAGCCTTGCTCCGCTAAGGCCGCCACTACGTGGCAGCCCGCCCCCCCAACTCCTTATTTACCCATCAGCACCAAATGTATTACAGCAATGTACCTCAAGATACACAATATCCCCGGACAGGGAAGCATCCTCGCCGCATGCGACGCCGACCTCCTCGGAAAAACATTAACCAGTCCCTTATGCGATGTCGAGATAGACCCCTCCTTCTACGGCGACACAACAGCCACCGAAGAGGAACTTCTGGCAGCGCTCGCTGACGTCTGCAGCGCCAATCTCATGGGAAAACGCGTCTGCGATATCGCGATCAAAGCAGGCCTCCTCGAACTGGAATCCTGCCTGCTGATCGACGGCGTTCCCCACGCCCAGATCTACGGAGTATAATGAGTCTCACACAAGGCTTCTGTCCCAAATGCGGGGCGCCGTCTGAAAACGGTGAACTCTGCGGAAAATGCCGGGTCAAAGACGCCGTCTGGGTCGAGATCGCCGATCGTGCCGAGTGTATCGTCTGTCCCACCTGCGGCTCGATAAAAACCGCCGGCATCTGGTCCGACGTCGCCGTCGATAAAGAAGAACTCGCGCAAAACCTCGCAAACAGCGCCATCAGCTTCCACAAAGACGTCGACGAGATCCAAAAAGAGATCAGCATCATAGACACCAGCAGCAACCGGTCTCTTGCAACGATCCATGTCATCGGCAACCTCTACGGCATCCCGCTCGAAGAGACCAAAAAAGTCAAACTCGTCTGGGCCCGCGAACAGTGCGACCGGTGCTGCCGGATCGCCGGAAGCTACTACGAAGGGGTCATCCAGGTCAGAGCTTCGGGAAGAAAACCCACCCTCTTCGAACTCCGCCGTGCGGCCGAGATCGCCTACCAGGTCGAAGACCAGCTCCAGACCGCAGGCGACCGGCTCTCCTTCGTATCCAGCATCGACGAGACCAAAGACGGCATCGACATCGTCTTCAGCTCGCAGACGATCGGCGCCTCCATCTCCCACGACATCTGCGGAGCGCTCGGCGGCTCGTTCACCACCCACCCCAAACTCGTCGGACAAAAGGCCGGCATCAATATCTACCGTGTCACCTACTCGCTTAGGCTCCCGAGATTTGCCCGCGGCGACATCATCAGACACGGAAGAGAGTACTTCCAGATCCTGCGCCAGTCAAAAGACATGCTGTTTGTCCTTGACCTCGCCACCGGTCAGTCCCGCGCATTCAGAGAGGATGAGAGCGACCCCCTTCTCGGCAACATCCATGAAACCGAGACCGGCGTCGTCATCTACAAAGATGCCGGGGTGCTCGGATTCCTCGATCCGAAAACCGGCACGACCGAAGAGATAGCAGAGCGTTCCTGGCTCGATACAAGAGAAGGCGACACGATCCTGTTCGTGCGGGACGGCGAAACGCTGGTTCTGGCGGGAAGAGATGAGGATCAGGAAGATTTCGAAGCGATCGCTGGCGAACTCAGCGAGTGAACCCTGGGTCGATCCGACCCGCCGCGTCTACTGCGAAGGAGCGTATGCCTTCGTTCCGGTGAAGGAAGGCTGGCCCGCAGACGGCGAGATCCCAAATCGCCGCCCGTATGACGGCCCCGGCTATCAGCGGATGGGCGACACGCTGCTGCTGCACGGCGCTGCTCCAACTGAGGAGCAGCTCGCAGCGCTCATCGCCTGGGAAGATCCCTCCTGCGTGCTGCACGCCGCAGCCCACGAAGGAGTCATGCGGAAGCCGAAGACCGCTGTCCTCTATGGAGAACCCCATGAGGTCACGTTCCGTGAAGCCGGGATCATCTACACCCTCGACCCTTCGCAGGTGATGTTTTCGCAAGGCAACCGCGGAGAAAAACTCCGATTACGTTCTCTCATAAAACCCGGCGAACGGATCGCCGACATGTTTGCCGGCATCGGGTATTTTACCCTCTCGGCAGCGCTTTCCGGTGGGAATATCCATGCAGCGGAGATCAATCCGGTCTCTTTTGCCTATCTGCTGAAAAATATCCAAGCGAACGGCCTCGAAGAAAAGATCACTCCGGAGCTCGGCGACTGCCGCGAAAAACTCACCGGGGTATACGACCGTATCCTGATGGGCCACTTCGACGCGCCGGAGTTTTTGAAACATGCGCTCGAACACGCGGAGACTGGAACTGTTTTACATATCCACGGGGTCGGGGACCGGAAAAACGCTATTGAAGGGAGCCTTGAAGGAGCAGGTTATAGGTATATCATCAGCGAACATAAAGTAAAGAAGTATGCGGGTCGCCTCTGGCACTCGGTCTGGGATGTGAAACTGCTATGAAAAAACTAACCGATATCCATATCGTTCTGGGAGTCTGCGGCAGTATCGCCGCCGTTGAGACGATCAAACTCGCTCACGAGCTCAGACGCCGCGGCGCGAAAGTGACCGGCATCATCAGCCCCGCGGGGTGCGGGATCATTCATCCCGATGCGCTGACGTATGCGTGCCAGAACCCGGCGCTCACTCAGATCACCGGCATGGTCGAGCATGTCAAATACTGCGGGGAAGGCGGCGAGGCGGATCTTCTTCTTATCGCGCCGGCGACGGCAAACACTGTGGGAAAGATCGCCTGCGGGATCGACGACACCATCATCACGACCTTTGCGACCACCGCGATCGGCCGCGGGATGCCGGTCGTCGTTGTTCCGGCGATGCATGAATCGATGTACCGCCACCCGGCAGTCAGGAAAAATCTGGAGACGCTGAAGGAACTCGGGATCGATGTCGTTCCTCCGCGAATGGAAGAGGAGAAGGCGAAGATCGCGGGCATAGATGAGATCTGCCTGCATGTCGAGCGGGCCGTTTCGCCCGGGACGCTTGCAGGAAAACGCGTTCTCATCTCCGGCGGGTCATGCCGCGAGGAGCTGGATGACGTCCGCATTCTGACGACGAGATCCGGCGGGACGATGGCAAAAGAGCTCGCGCTTGAAGCGTTCCGACTCGGCGCCGAGGTGACCCTTGTCATGAATCCGATGCACGGCATCGTGCCTTGCGTGAAAAATATCCCGGTGATCACCGCGGCCGATATGCACGCCGCGGTCCTTCGCGAAGCTGATGGCGCGGATTATTATCTTTCGGCCGCCGCGATCTCCGATTTTTCTCCGAAAAGAGTGGACGGCAAGATCCCAAGCGGACGGGAGACGTCTGTAACGCTTGAACCTCTTGAAAAACTGATCACGAAGATCTCCGGCAGAGGAGTGAGGATCGTCGGATTCAAACTCGGCGAGGACGCGGAGAAGGAGGGAGTGCGGCTTCTTGACCTTCCTGATGTCGTCCTTGTTCTTGCAAACAGACCGGAGACGATGGGCTCTCCTTTCGGCGAATACATCTTCCTCCAAAAAGATCACAAAGAAACGGTTACGGGAACAAAAGACGAGATCGCAGGGAAAGTATGGGACGTTCTTGTGTAACATTTGCTCCGGGTCATATCTCAGGATACTTTAAGCGGATCGACGGCGACTCGGTCCAGACGACCGGCAGTCTCGGTGCCGGGATCGTGATCGACAAAGGGGTCACCGTCAGGATGCAGGAAGCGGATAAGATCAATATCAAAATCGGCGACGGGACCGCGGACGACTGGCTGATCCGCGAGGTGCTCACCTCGTTAGGGGTGAAGGCGGATGTCCGGGTGACGGTCGGCATGCCGATGGGGGCAGGATTCGGGATGAGCGCCGCGGGGCTGCTCGCCGCGTATCATGCGGCAAACTGCGTGTTTTCCCTCGGACTAAGCGCAGAAGAGATCTCCAAAAAGGCCCACGCCGTTGAAGTTGCGTTTGGAACCGGCCTTGGCGACGCGGCGGCGGCATCCGGCGGCGGCCTTGTCGTCAGAACGCGCCCGGGGATCGCGGGCGTGAAGCTTCGGCTCTATCCAAAAGACGAACTCTGGGCGGTCACGTTTGGCAGCATCTCCACGCATGATGTCATCACCTCGGAGGAAAAAATGCACCAGGTCGCCGCGGCGTTTCCCGGGAAGGAGCCCGCAACGCTTGCGGAGTTCATGGAGAACTCCGCCTCGTTCACGGAAAAGAGCGGACTTCTGCCGCCAAATCTTCTGCCGGTGCTTGCCGCCTGCAAAGAAGCAGGCGTTCCCGCATCCATGACGATGCTTGGAAACGGCGTCTTTGCCGTCGGTTCTGCGGCTGAAAAAATTCTGCAAAAGTTCGGTGAACCGGTCCGTCTGCATGTCAGCAGCTCCGGCCCGGTGATCCTGGAGGAAAACCATGTCTGATATTCCGTCATCCCACCCAAGATACAGATCACTGATCACAAGAGAACAGCTTGCCGCTCACACAAAAACAGGCGTCGTCTCGCTGGAGGGGCTCACCTCCCACGGCCGCGGCGAAGCGTTCGATTATCTGCTCGGTGAAAAAACATCCGCCTCGGCGCTGGAAGCCGAGAAGCTCGCCGCCCGCGTTCTTCTCG
Source organism: Methanocorpusculum bavaricum DSM 4179 (assembly GCF_000430905.1). Lineage (NCBI taxonomy): Archaea > Methanobacteriati > Methanobacteriota > Methanomicrobia > Methanomicrobiales > Methanocorpusculaceae > Methanocorpusculum > Methanocorpusculum bavaricum. Next base: position 11,891 of record NZ_KE387271.1, on the reverse strand, counting down.
CGGCAAAACACCCGGTGCTTTCGATCAATGGAAACACGGCCGCCCTCGCGGCGCAGGAGATCGCGCAGCTGCAGAAGGCAAGCGGCGCCGAGGTCGAGGTGAATCTGTTCCACAGAACAGAGGAGCGGATCGCGCTCGTGACGAACGTTCTTGAAGAAGCAGGCTGCATCGTCTCGAAAGGAGCTGTCGGGCGGTGTGTTCCGCTCCCCCACGGGCGGGGTCTCTGCCGCCCGGAAGGTATCGGTTCGGCCGACGTCGTCCTCGTCCCTCTCGAAGACGGTGACCGGTGCGAAGCCCTCGTCTCGATGGGCAAACTGGTCATCACCGTCGATCTGAACCCGATCGACAGAACGTCGAAGACGGCCTCCCTGCCGATCATCGACGAGGTCACCCGTGCCCTGCCGAACATCGCTCAGGAATGCGAACGGCTGAAGGCCTCGGGCGAGACCATCTCCATGCCCGAGATCGACGCAAAATATTTCCTCAGGCAGGCGATAAAGGATATGCAGGAACATCTTTCCCATGCTCTGGATTGAAAAATACCGCCCGTCCTCGTTTGAAGAGGTGATCGGACAGACGAGTCCGGTAAAACAGTTATCAGCGTATGCCGCACAGGGAAACCTCCCGCATCTGATGGTGATCGGTCGAAGCGGCTGCGGAAAGACCTCGGCGCTTGAGATCTTCTCCCGGCTTTTTTATACCGAAGCGGCTGCGGAAAACACGACCATCCTTCCCGTGAGCGTGATGTTTTCCCAGGGCCACACCTATTTTGCGGAAAACGACCGGTTCGCTCATCTGTATCAGAAGAACAAATCGGTTCTGGCAAACTTCAAGTATGTGGTCAGATGGCATGCCTCCTTGAAACCTCTCTCCGCGCCGTTTCGTCTGATCATCTTCGACGGAGCAGGCGATCTCACGAAGGACGCCCAGGCGGCCCTTCGCCGGATCATGGAGCAGTACAGCCAGACCTGCCGGTTCATCTTCGTGACGAGCTCGCTTGCTTCGATCATCGATCCGATCAGGTCGCGATGCGTTCCGCTCTACTTTCTGCCGATCGGTGAAGCGACGATGCGGGACTATCTGAACGGCGTGCTTGAACAGGAGGGACTTGCGGGTTCCGTCGCAGATGAGACGCTCGATATGCTGATCCTTGGATCAAAGGGCGATCTGCGCAAAGCTCTCATCTGGCTGGAACTGATGGCCCTGCACGGGGCCGGCGATCTTTCCGAGCTGATGACGACCGAGACGGGCGAACTGACTGCCGCCGCGATCCTTGCCGCAGGAAAAGGGGACGCATCGGCCGCCCAGAAGATCTTTGAGAATCTTCAAATCGAATACGGGATGAGTGCGGGGGATCTGCTGCGGCAGATCAGACGGTCGATGATCGGCAATATGACCCCGGATCTCGCACTCCTGTTTTCGAAGACCGATGTCATGCTCGTCGAGGGGAACAACGAGTATCTGCAGATGAACGCGTTCGCCGCCGTTTTGACGGAGCTGCTTTCGCAGCAAAACGGCTGAAGACAGGATGAACAACTTAAATCCTCTCAAAGCACAACCATATAGTATGAAGATCCTCTTCGTTATTGCATCAGACCGCTTCCTGGATATGGGGTATACCGTTCCCAAAAAACTGCTGGAAGAACATGGCATCGAATGCGTGACCGCGTCCACTGTCCGTGGGAACTGTTACGGGATGCAGGGAGAGATCGCCCAGGCTGATCTTACAATAAACGACGTGGATCCGGCAGAGTATGACGGTATCATCATCGACGGCGGGATCGGCTGTCAGGACGAACTCTGGCGCAATGAAAAACTTATCGATATAACCAATAAGATCGGCACGTCCGGCAAAGTCGCAGCCGCGATCTGTCTTGCACCCGTCATTCTCGGAGAAGCGGGACTTCTTGCCGGCAAAAAGACCGCCTGTTTTGAAACGCCGGCAACTGTCCGCGTGCTGACCCTCGATAAAGCCGAGGTCTCTCATGACAACGTCGTAACAGACGGCCGCATCGTGACCGCAAAAACCCCCTTCGACGCTGAAGAGTTCGCACGCGCCATCCTGTCGGTGCTTCTCTGAACCTGGTATGACAAACGACCCTGCAGCATCCGCCAAGAACCTCTCAGTCGGGATGGAACTTTTCAATGCCGGAAAGTATGCCGAGGTCATCTCATTCTCCTCCGGTTCCGGCGACCCGGCTCTTCTTCTTTTAGCCGCCCGCAGTTACACTCAGACAGGCGAATATGCAACCGCCAGACAGATCCTCGGTGATCTGATCCGGATCATGCCCTCCTCCTCGTATCTGCACAGTTATCTTGGACTTGTTCTTGAACATCTGGACAGAAACGCCGCTGCCGAAGAGTATGCGGCCGCACTGATCCTCGACGCGGAAAACAAGACGGCGCTTCGGGGATACGCCGCGCTCCTTCTCGAAAAAGAGGATTTCAGAGGTGCGATCCCCTCGCTTCGTGCGCTGGTCAGACTCGAAAACAACCCTGACGACATCAGAAGACTGATGCAGACCCTCACCCGTGCGGGTGAACCTGACGAAGCGGCCGCCCTGCATATCCAGAACTTCGGCGAGGATACGTTCAGTCACGAGTACATCGACGCGCTGTATGCGCAGAAATCATATCAGAAGGCGATGAGTCTCTCGCTTCGCGCCTGGAACACGCTCAAAGACACCGTGTATCTCAGACAGAGTCTGGAAGCGCTTTCCGCTCTTGACCCTGCCGGCGCTGAAAGGGCATACCGTTCGGCTCTCGACAGTCTCGAGGAGGCAGGGATCGATGACGAGACCGTTTCGCAGATACGGTTCTCCTATATCCTTCTGGAAAAACTTCTCGGAAACTATGCCTCGGCAAAGTATGAGCTTGGGCAACTGCTCAAAACAACGAACGATCCGGTGTATCGTCTGCTCTCTGCGGAGATCGAGGCGCGTCTCGGGAACGATGACGCGGCAAACGGCATTTACCGTGAGCTGATCCTTGGTCTCTGCACCGATGAGGATGCGGATGTTTCGCTCATCGACCTGGTGATCACGCGGTTCAGCGGATTTCTTCTGGCCTGCCGGACGAAAGAGGAGGTCGCCGGCATCATCAGCATCATCCTTTCGCCGTATCCGGTCCCGGTGTGTCTTGCAAACATCGGCAGAGCGTATGAGGCGGCAGGCTCCCTTTCCCAGGCGCGTGACTGGTTCTACCGGGCATACCGTGCGGATTTCATCAGCGGAGGGATCGCCTATGCAGGTTTTCTCAGACGGAGCAATGATGAGCGTGAGTGTGAGACGACGATCCGCTATATGGTGATGAACGCGGTGAGGATCGCCGACATCGAACGCATCGCGTCAGCGGTGTTCAACGGCGGGGAGGAGATCTGGAAAAACGTCCGGGCGAAGGATCTGGTGATCAAGCGACTCGCACGCGTCACCGGAAAACTCTCTTCGAACGGGCGTGAGATGCTTTCGGCGGGATATCTGTATTCGGCGCTGGATGCGCTGGAACGGCAGGATCACGAGAGCTGCAAGTGGTTCTGTCTTGCGGGGATCGATGTTCTGCCCTGTTATCCGGCAAAGATCCGGGTGGAGGATTTCATCGAGGTGCTTTCACGCATGAAAGGCAGGGCGCTTGCCGAGCGGCCGGTGATCACCGGAACCGAGGAGGAAGATAAGGAAAAGGAGGAGCAGAGCTCCGATCTTTCGTTTCTGGATCAGCGGGAGACCGCGGTGTTTTTGTTTTTGCAGGAGCACCGCGAGGCGACCGAGATGGATCTTCGTTCGGTTCTTGAGACGCGGCGGGTCGCTGGTATCGTGAATTCGCTGCTCGCAAAGCTGGCGGAGAACGGGATGTCGGTGATCGAAAAACGCGGGGTAGGCGAGCGCGGCGAGGTGTACGGGTATGTCGGACCATAAGGGGATCACGGATCAAAAACAGGAGAGTATCGGGATCATCAACGCGCTTCGCCGGGGAACGGTGCCGCAGAGCGGGCTTTCCCGTCTTGCGGTGGGTCTTTCAGCTGAGGAGCGGGTGATCGGTTCGCAGCTTGCGTATGTTGCCGGCGGACATGCGGACTGTAAGTTCGTTCGCGGGGAGTACGGGTCGGGTAAGACGTTTCTGATCTCGCGGGCGGTGGAGATCGGACAAAGGCAGCGGTTCGTTACTTCGCATGTGGTGATCTCGCCGGAGACGCCGCTGCATAAGCTGCAGGCCGTATATGCAGCCATATGCGCCGGACTGACGACGGGGACGGAGGATCATGCGCTGAAGAGTATCATCGATACCTGGATCTACGGGATCGAGGACCGACTGATCAGTACAGGAATCGGGGAGGACGATCCAAAGCTTGTGGAGCTGACGGAAAAGGAGATCGAGTCGGTCCTTGAACGGGTGAGCGGGCTGAGTTCGGGTCTTGCGTCGGCTCTCCGGGCGTATTATCAGGCGTCGAACCGGGGGGATTTTGCATCGGCGCAGGCGGCGATCGGCTGGGTGGCGGGCGAGACGACGGTCGGGAGAAGTTTTAAGGCGCAGGCTGGTCTGAAGGGGAGCGTGACGGAGGGTGAAGCCCTGCAGTTTTTGAAAGGGCTGGTGTATGTGATGACGCGTGCAGGTTTTGCCGGTCTTCTGGTGAGTTTTGATGAGGCGGAGACGGCACAGTCGTTTGCCCGGCCGCAGCGGGAGAAGGGGTATATCAATCTCCGGCAGATCGTGGATATGATCGATAAGAACGAGCTGCCGAACTGTTTCTTCCTGTTTGCAGGCACGCCGGCGTTTTTCGACAGTGCAAAAGGGATCAGGTCGCTGCCGCCGCTGTATGACCGGATAGGGATCATCGCGGATGACGGCTTTTCGAACCCTCTGCAGACGCAGATCGTTTTGCCGAAGTTCGATGCGGCGAAGCTTATGGAGGCAGCGTTGCGGGTGATGGAGATCTATGCGGATGCGTACTCCGAGGTGGATAAGAGCAGGGTGTCGCCGAAGTTTATCAGAACGATGATCGAGAAGGTGACGGGAAGGTTCGGCGGAAGGGTGGATGTGGTGCCAAGACTGTATCTTCGGGAGTTTGTGGATGTGCTGGATAAGTGTGCGCTGTATCCGAATTATCAGCCGATGGAGAAGTATGTGTTTGTGCCGGAGAAGGAGGCAGCAGGGCTGAAGGAGGAGGAGAAGGCAGTAATGGAAGTTGCCTGGTGACATGCAATGTCACCAGGTTCGAGCAAATCTTTGATTTGAGAGTGAATGGTGACGCAGAGCGGCGCCATTATTGAGCAAATCAAAGATTTGCGAGTGAATGGTGACGCATCAGCGGCTTGTATCGCACAGAATAACTCCAATTTCAAAAAAACTATTTTGCCCATCTCTAAACTACGATCCGCGGCTGACGTCTGATATTTTACGTAAACTTGATCGTGAGCCGCTTCAGGATCATGGTGCTCCCGTCGGCAAACACCCCGCGGATGCCGACCGTCCGCGTTCCCGTCACCCCGTCGCAGACGCCGGAAAACACCACGACCCCCGCACCGTTCAGCGGCGCCGGATGTATAGAATGCTCAGACGGCAGGGATACTCCTTCTATCTCCAGACAGATCATGCGCAGATCTTCGACTTTTCGCCCCTCGTAGATCGTGATGATCACATCCCCTCCCGAAACAGCGACATGCATCACCACGTCTGGATCCTCCAGCGACTTGCGGACAACATAATCCGATCCGAAAAACCCCGCAGACACGGAAACGATGATAACACCCGCCATAATAAGGACAAAAAACAAAATGACGGCCTGCCGCTTCTTCTTCGGATCACGTTTTTTGTAGATATATGCCATACGAATTTCACCCAATAGTCAGAACCGGCATCCTCTTCACAGGTCCGCCCGGCGAAGAAGAATTTTTTCCCTGCTCCTGAAGGATAATCAAGAGCAGACGGCGATATTTGATACCCTCTGCACAGTCCTGAAAACACGTACAGCCTGGAAACTCTGCAATAATGTGTTTTGATTAAATGTAGTAAGTTCCGGTATATATTCGTATCAGTAAAGTTACTTTTGCCGCTAACAGAGAGTTTATCCGCATAACGCTGTTCCGTGATCCAAGGACGTTAGTATGGGTAATACCCGTATTCGTGTCCGGTTTTGTCCGCAAAACGCAGACTGCGGTTTGTTCAGCCGGTCTGCCAACCGTGATTCCGTCGGTACTGGCCTTACTTTGATGTTTTTTGTGCAGAAAGACGAATCTGCACAGGACATACGCAGTATTTTTGCGAATACTGAAGCAGCGAAGTTTCGCAAGACGAAACGGGATAAGCGTGATCACAGGCATCGGATTGGTTCGGGCAGACAGGGGTCAGGTCTTATACGGATGAAAAGCGATATACCTGTAAATCGGATCTTTTGGAGAAGAGGATGAAGTTCGATCAGGATCTTTTACAGACATATAAAACATTACTGCAGACAACGGATCTGGCTGAAAGCTATCAGGAGTTTGTCAGACTGTTCAGGTATCTGCGCGTAGAACTCGAAAAGCAGCTGACAGACTGTAAGTTTCAGGGAAACATTGTTGAAAACGGGATGGATTACTCCTATTTTCAGTTCACGAACGCCAGCCTGAAAAGAAAGGGATTGAAACTGGCGGTCACGTTTGTTCATCGGGATTTCCGGTTTGAGGTCTGGCTTTCCGGGATCAACCGAAACCGTCAGTCCATATACTATGAACTGCTGAAAGCCGCACAGCTCCCTTTTGCGCTGACAGGCGACCCTCTGAAAACCGATCACATCCTGAAAATCCCCCTGGACCCGGATATGGATCTGGCCGATGGAGAATGTGTGCTGGCTGAAGTGAAGGCCGCTGCATTGGAGATCCTTGCGTTTACGGAGACGATCGAAGCGGCGTGAGATGGAGGCGGAGAAATGAGATGGGAAAACCAGTCGATATGACACATCGGCGATCACTTTCTCAGATATCATGCTGGGCGCAAGAACCGCGGATCTTCGCGGCCGATTTTTATTGTCTCCCCGCGCCCGTCACCAAACAGAATCATCATTACTCTCTGAAGCACACTACTATCGAGCAAACCCCATGGAAAAAACCCAGTTCGTAGAGGACATAACCCAGTCCGCCCCCGTAAACTCCCTCTTTCTGATAAAACGCGCCGACCTTCGAAGCAAACGCGGTGAACAGTTCGCCCACCTCACCCTTGCAGACAGGACCGGGATCATCGAAGCAAAGATCTACGGCGAAAAAGCCGCTGAACTTCCACGGATCATCCAGACCGGCCGCGTATACCCGATCACCGGAACCGGCAGAGCCAATCAGAACGGTGAGATCCATGTCTTCTCCGACTCTCCCGAAACAGTCAAAGGCATTATCGCCGGCCCCCTCACCCTGACCCCCGGGCAGGAGATCGAGTTCGTCTACACCCCTGCGGCCCTCAACGCCAACTCACTCGAGATCCAGAAGATCATCGGCTCCATCAAAAACATTGACCTCAAACTCTTCGTCGCCTGCTGCCTCGACGCACGCTTCTACGAATGCCCCGCAGCCATCCGCCGGCACCATGAATACACCGGCGGCCTGTGCGAACACTCGCTTGAAACCGTCAAGATCGCCCTCTCCCTCATCGACATCATGCCCCGGACCGACATAAACCGGGACATGGTCATCGCCGGCGCCGTTCTCCACGACATCGGCAAGATCTTCTGCTTCGACAAAATCGGCTACGGCTATGTGCCAAACGACACCTACAACCTCATCGAACACATCACGATGGGCATCATGCACATCGACGAATACAAAAATCTCATCTCAGACGACCAGCTCCTCCAGCTCAGACACATCATCCAGTCCCATCACGGCTCATACGGCGACGTCATCCCCCTCACCGCCGAAGCATGGCTCGTCCACGAAGCCGACTCAGGCAGCTCCCTGCTTCGAAGCATCGTCGACGACCTTGCCGAAACACCTGCCGGCCAGAAGAAAAAAGGCCTCCGTTCCGAGAAATTCCTCTGGCACGCCGTCTGAACCAAAAAAATCATAGCCAATACTTAATATCAGATTCAGACAATAGTAAATATGTAAGGACAAAAAGCCATGGAACATGCAGAAATCATATCCGGAGCCTATACTTATACCAAAGAGGGTTTTTTCGCCCTCAAACTGCTCCCCAGATGGATCATCCTCTTCCTCTACTTCACTATCCCGATCCTGGCCTGTCTTCTCGTCTCCTCCCTCATCCTCCAGCTCGCCGCCCTTCCCGTTCTCACCGGTCTCCTCGTAAACGACAACTACGGGTTCACGGCCGCAAGCCTTTCGGGCCTCCTGCAGTATCTGGCCGTCATCATCAGTCTCTCCTGCATCTTCTTCATCCCGCTCATCCAGGGATACTGTTACCGGATCGCCAAAAACGACCGAGCCGGCATGCCGGACCACACCAACCTCTGGGGCCTCTTTTTCAGCGGCTGGCGCGTCAACCTCGTCATATTATACTACGCCATCCCGATGATCGTCATCTCGCTCATCTACGCCATGATCTTTTATTACCTCTTCCCCGAAGCCGGCCTCTACACCACGGTCGATGTCATGGCGCTGGAAAGTCTGATCGCCGTTCTCGTCACCCTCTCCTATGTCGGACTCGAGTTCATCACGATGATCTTCGTCTCCCTGTTTGCGTTCATCGGCCTCGTCCATCTCACCCGTTCCGGCTCCCTCGCTGAAGCGACCCACATCCGCGGGATCGCCGCCGTCATAAAAAAGATCGGCTGGTATGACTACATCCTCTCGCTCATCATCATGAGCATCCTCTTCCTTCTGGTGACCTTCATCCTGATCACGCTCGCCCAGATCTTCGCCTACAACGGCGCCGCGATCGTCATACTCCTTGGCGGCTATCTGTTCGTGATGATCCCGATCATCGTATTTTTCGTCCGCTACTTAGCCGAGGTCTACAACACCGCGTTCGTGATCCCGGAAACCGATGATGCGGACTTCGACGACTTCTGACCATGTCCGAACAGTTCTCTCTCCAGTCGGCCTACTCCCCGAAAGGCTCCCAGCCCAAAGCGATCGAAGAGCTGACCGACGGGCTTCTCGACGGCGAGCGGTTTCAGACCCTTCTCGGCGTCACCGGATCGGGAAAGACCTTCACGATCGCCAACGTCATACAAAACGTCCAGCGCCCGACCCTGGTCCTCGCCCACAACAAGACGCTCGCCGCCCAGCTCTACAACGAGTTCAAGGATTTTTTTCCGAACAATCATGTCGAGTACTTCATCTCTTACTATGATTACTATCAGCCGGAGAGCTATATCGCGAAAAAGGATCAGTATATAGAAAAGGACGCCTCGATCAATCCGAAGATCGAGATGATGCGTCTTGCGGCGACCGCGGCGATCCTTTCCCACCGGGATACGATCGTGGTCGCTTCGGTCTCCTGCATCTACGGTCTGGGCAATCCGGAAAACTTCCAGAACCTTGCGTTCGAGATCCGCCGGGGGGCGAACCTCACCCGCCGGGAGCTTCTCGAACGGCTGGTCGCGATCCTGTTCGAGAGAAACGACACCGAACTTATGCCCGGCAGGTTCCGGGTGAAGGGCGACACGGTGGATTTCATTCCGGGATACTTTAACAATATCATCAGGGTGGAGTTTTTCGGCGATACGATCGACCGTATCAGCGAGATCGACAAGATCACGGGAAAGGAAAAAGAGCGGATGGAGTATTTTTTCATCTATCCGGCGCGTCATTTCGTCACGCCCGAGTCTGAAAGGCAGGCGGCTGTCGAGTCGATCACGGCCGAGCTGGAGATGGTGCTTGCCGAAAACCGGCTGGATGATCTCTCGGCGCACCGGCTTCGCCAGAGGACGCAGTATGATCTGGAGATGATCCAGGAGACCGGATCCTGCAAAGGGATCGAGAACTACTCGCGGCACTTCGACCGGCGGGCGCCGGGAGAGAAGCCGTACTGTCTGCTGGATTACTTCCCGGATGATTTTCTGATGGTGATCGATGAGAGTCACCAGTCTCTCCCGCAGGTCAGGGGGATGTACAACGGCGATCATTCCCGCAAGGTTTCGCTTGTGGAGTACGGGTTTCGTCTGCCGAGCGCTTTTGACAACCGGCCGCTGATGTTTGCCGAGTTCGAGAAGTATCTCCGGCAGGCGATCTTTGTTTCGGCAACGCCGGGCGAGTATGAACGCAGGTATTCGGCTCAGACGGTCGAGCAGATCATCCGGCCGACGGGTCTGGTGGATCCGGTGGTCGAAGTGCGGCCGATCACGGGTCAGACGGATGATCTGCTCAAAGAGATCAGCGCTGTTATCGAACGCGGCGACCGTGCTCTGGTGACGACGCTGACGAAGAAACTCGCCGAGGAGCTGACGGAGTATCTCGCGGGGCAGGGGGTGAAGACGCGGTATCTCCATTCGGAGGTGCAGACCCTGGAGCGGACGGAACTTATCCGGCAGCTGCGTCTTGGCATGTTCGATGTGCTTGTCGGGATCAATCTTCTGCGTGAGGGTCTGGATATCCCGGAGGTCGGGTTTATCGGGATCCTTGATGCGGATAAGGAAGGGTTCCTGCGCGATGCCCGCAGTCTGATCCAGATCATCGGACGGGCCGCCCGAAATGCTGATTCGCATGTTGTGCTGTATGCGGATAAGATGACGGATTCGATGCGGGAGGCTCTTGCTGAGACGGCCCGCCGCCGCGAGATGCAGCTGGCGTTCAATGCAGAGCACGGGATCACGCCGGTGACGATCAAAAAACCGGTGCGGGAGAAGGAGATCGATATAAAGGATATCCGGCACCTGCCGAAGTCGGAGATACCGAATCTTATCATCGAGCTGGAGGCGGAGATGAATGCGGCGGCGGCGGCGCTGGATTTCGAGCGGGCGATCCAGCTTCGCGACCGGGTGAAGGCTCTGCGCAGTGATGAGGGGGGAGGGGAAGCGACGGAGAAGAAATCGTCAGCCCGCCGGAAAAAATAGGGCGGCAGGGGGGTGATCTTAACCGCGTAAGTTCTATAATTGGAGTTACGCGGTGTTATTCTCAATCCGATTCGTGAAGGGGATTACTGGGTGTAGACACAAGAGATAATTTAACCGCGAATCTCCGCGAATTTTCGCGAATCGCATTTTTCTTGCACCGTCGTGCTCTGCTTCGGCTGATCGCCTACGCAGGAATCGCACGCCGTCTGGAAAAATGCTGTTGGAAAAACCGGCGTGCCGGTTTTTCTCTCCGTAAACTTCTCTTTTTGTGTAATCAAAAAAAATAATGAAACAACAGAAAAACCCGCACGCGGGTTTTTCCAACAGCATTTTTCAAGAGAGGGTGCGATTCCTGCGTAGGCGATCAGCCGGAGCAGAGCACCCGAACGTAAGGAAAATGCGATTCGCGAAAATTCGCGGAGATTCGCGGTTAAATTATCTCATACACCAACGCTAATGCCATACACAAAATCGAAGTGCATCTCAGAAGTTAGTCAGTATTTTCGGTTGAGATCACACCGCGTAAGTTCTATAAAAATACTTTTTTGGCAAAATATAATTTAAAAGTTGACATTTGGCATTCCAATCTCTCTTCAAACCGAGTTTGCATTAGTAGTGAGTGTATATTCTGAAAATACCTGTTTTGAGAGAAGTTGGGCACCAGACTTTCAAATCTGTATGCGGATATTTTGGTGATTTTCAGCTTCTGTCAAAGGCAGAGTAATCTTTAGCCTGAATTTGACAGTTGGCAAATATGCTCCCCCGCATCTCTTTCCTTTTTTCTGATTAAGGGGTGCGGGGACGCGACTTCGGCGCGGAGCGTCCCGCGGTGGAAATATCTTATGTTCAAGGCTCGCGTTAACGTCCTGCTTAGCGAATCTGTCGTTGAATAGTCAGAACGGAAGGGATTGGGGGG
>NZ_AUMX01000012.1:0-67558 GCF_000430905.1 Methanocorpusculum bavaricum DSM 4179 | reverse complement strand
CTTTCTTATAGGCACACAGTTGTTTTTCTACGACATAATCACAAAAACACAACCGTATGAAAGGAATCAGCGGTCATTTCAATGAATGTCCGCATCGCCACAATACCAACGTCAGGACCAACAATCACTCCGGGAAACCCGGATGATTCGCGTTTTGTCCTCCACTTAAACAGCTCTACTATATCAGCATCGGATGCTTATATAGTCTTCGAACCGCATTCCGGAAAACTCAGGCATCAGAAGCCGGAGAACCCAAAAGGCAGTTCGAGAGCCTTGCGAGGTAACATAGTTACCTCCAATCACTTATAAACCCACCGAATCAGAGATAGAACAAAACCGGAAATATATCCGGCATCGTTCATCACTGACCGATTGGTTTGTGAGGTAATAATGTTAGGTATTGCGGCATATAAAGACTCCGGAATGATATTCGGAAAAAGAAGATTTTGAATGGAATCACAGCTGCATGATCCGGGAGAGAGCGTCAGAAACCATCTTTTTCCAGTGTTCCGCCGATAAATGATAAGTCTCGCGCGCAAGAACGACATCCGCAGAAGGAACATCCGAAACAAGAGCGTCCATCCTGTCAAGGGTAGAACGCGCCGCATCCTGGACCCACAGATCGCGTGTCTCCTGATCCACAACAACAATCGACTCCGCACGCACAGAAATCAGGGTTTTCCCGTCAGGCGTCGTGTAAGCATTCGGCTTGCCGACCACCACCACAAACGACGGAGTGGAAGTATCGATCTTCGCAAGCTGATGCATCGCCTCAGGCTGATACGAACTTGCGTTGATATAAAATATTCCGGTCGGATCCGAAACCCGCGCACGATACAGAATATTCTGATCACCCACCTTATCCTTCTGCGTAATCGCCCCGGCAATCAGAACACGATTACACCGCTCGCCGGTCGGCAGCAGAAGATACACCGGACTCTTCTCATCCTCAGAATCTTTGATCATCTTTGACGCCTCGCGCAGTTCAGCAGCGAACACACGCTTTGCCGGCTCACGCTCATAAGACATAAACTGGCCGTTTGATACAGAACCTGAATTCATATCCCGTTACCTCCCGCAGATGCACCTGCGCGATTCATAAGTTCGGCAGTGACATTTGGATCAAGACGGATAAACTCCGCAGACTTCACCAGGATCCTGCCGTCAAAATCAGTACCGAAACACTTCACATAGCGCCCGCACAGACGCTCCGTAAGCACCGACTGGATCTCCTCCAGACCAAGGGGACTGTTCGAAGCGATCTCGATCGCCTGATCCATCGTCATACAGGAAAGCGCCTCCGTGACCTCCCGGTTCACAAGAACATTATACGCCCGCTGACCATTATCCACAACACCCTTGATCCGGAGATCATAATTGAAAGAGTTCTGGATCTCATGGATCGGGCAGAAGTTCTGCCGGGAAAGAACACGGTTGCATCCCTCCACCGGACAGCGCCGGACAAGGCCGGACCCTTTCGAAACCTGCACGATCGTCCCGGACACCTCATCCATACGCGTTCCGACCGCTATATCCGCCGTCGGCTCCTCTGCCGAATACGTCGCCGGATTCAGACTGATCGAAAGACGGCCGTTAAACTCATCCACTTTAGCATTGATGATCTCATAAACGCGTCCGAGTTCCAGACGCTCCTTGGACTCATCCTGCCACAAAACAAATTTGATCCTCCCCGTCTCATCCCCGACAAGACCGGTCTGCATCATCCGTTCGCTCTTAGACTCCCACTCCTCAACAAACTTGACCCGGAGAGAAGCATAGCCGACCGAAAGATCGCGTATAGAAGAAACCGGCAGGGGCTCTTTTGGAGCGGAACTTCCCGCAGACACCGGAACCGAGATCTCAGCATCCTCGTCCTGGATCCACACCGCCGAGTTCAGCGTCAGGGAAAGCCTTCCGTTGTACTCATCCACGCTTGCATAAAATATATTATACACTGCGCCCGGGATCAGCTTCTCCTTATCAGGATCCTGCCACAAAACAAACTTCATCCTCCCGGACTCATCAGCAACAAGGCCGCTCTGCATCATCCGGTCACTCCTCGACTCCCACTCCTCGATAAACTTCACGTGGATACAGGAAACGACCCCGGCTTTCAGCTCGTTTAACTTGGCAGGCTCGGACGGAACCAGACACCGGTCATCCTCGATCTCCGTAACGCGGGACCCGGAATGAAGCTTCAGATTGGCAACGCCCTTAAACGAATCGACCACCGCTGAATCGATCCGGTACCATTTCTCGAGTTCAAGCTTCGGCAGCTCTGACGCCTTGGAAAAAACGACAAAACGCACCGCGCCGGTACTGTCTGCAAAAATCCCGCTCTGCGCGATCGCCGGAGAGTTCGGCGCCTGCAAAGAAACGACCTTCACCTCCACACTGACCCAGTCATTGGGCTGGATATCGGCAATATGTACGAGGTCGCCTGACGAAGAACCCGCGGCGGGCTTTGCCTCCTCAGGGATCTTGTGCTGTTTATACTGATCAGAAAGCACTTTGCGCTCCGCTTCGAACGGCACCACGCCAAACTCATTGATATAGAGCGTAAGTTTCTCTGAAATGCTGTGCTTATCCGGCGAAACTCCTTTAGACACTAAGTTCTGGGAGATTCTGTCGGTAATCTGCTGGATCTGCTGTGCGTCCATGTTGATCTCCAAATAACAGATTAACTTGCAACCATATAAACCCCTGACCGCGCGGTGCGATAATGCCCCGGAAAATACAGAAAACACCGCTCCCACTGAATGAGAGCAGTGCAAAATTTTGTAAAAAAAACGGTGACGGCAGACCTAGGTGATCGCGTTTCTTCGCTCCATCACGATCGTATTCTGCCACTGACCGAACCGGTCTTTCGCGATCCGTTCACGATACCCGACCTCCCGAAAACCGCACTTGATATGGAGGCCGATACTCGCAGGATTAATCGACAAAATATTCACAAACAAACACCAGTACCCTTTCTCCTGGCTTTTTCTGCAGAGATGATCAAGGAGATGGGTGCCCAGACCTAAACCCCGGAATGCCTTGTCAAAATAAATACTGACCTCCACAACTCCCTTATAGGCTTCCCGGGCAGACGTCGGACTCAGGGCGCACCAGCCGACAACTGTATTCCCGACAAGCATAACATACCGGCAGTCCTGCAGATGCGCCTTGTCCCAGACCTCAAAAGGCGGACAGACCGTCTCAAACGTCGAGATCCCTTCCAACAGTGCCGCCTGATAAATCTGACTCACCAGATCCCAGTCATCATCCTCCATCTCCCGAATACGCCAGTTCATAGAAAACTACCTCCGCGCCCCTCAAAAAGAACCGCGGCGGCCGACAGCCTGACATGCATCTACAAATCGACCTCCAGACTGACATCGGCACACCGGACCGAATGCGTCAGGGCCCCCATACTGATCACATCCACATCGATCCCGGCATATTTATCTACAGTCTCGGGCGTGATCCCGCCCGATATCTCCAGCGTCACCTCTCCGCGAAGACCCGCCGCCTCAAGAGCGGCGATCGCCTCGCGGATAAGATCCGGAGTCATATTATCGAACATAATAATATCAGCGCCGGTCTTTGCCGCAAGAAGAGCATCCTCGGCCGACTCCACCTCACACTCGATCTTCTTATCGGAATACTCCCGGCATTTTCTTACCGCCTCGTCGACCGGCATAAATGCCCGGTGGGTATCCTTGATCAGAAACTGATCAAAAAGAGTGTGCCGGTGAGGCAGAGCGCCGCCGGCGATCAATGCTTTCTTATCAAAAAAGCGGAGACCCGGCGCCGTCTTTCTCGTTCCGGCAACCCGGACATGATCATTCACGACCGAAACAAGGCGGGATGCCTTTGCAGCAGAAGAAGCAATGCCGCTCATCCGCCCGAGAAGATTCAGACACGTCCGTTCTAATGAAAGTATGGCATGTACCGAACCCTTAAGCGAAATGATATGCTCGCCGGAATGAGCAGTCGACCCGTCGCTCACATGAACATCGGTGAGAACTCCGGCATTCTTAAAAAGCCAGACACACTCCTCGACCCCTGACACGACCATCTCCTCCCGCGCCTCGATATGCGCCGAAACGGCCTTGTCTTCCAAAAGAGCAAGGGTCGTGATATCACCTGCGGAAACATCCTCGGCGACAAACGCGAGAAGCTGATCGGTCGGGATCATCTATACCGATGCCTCGATCATCCGCTCGATAGCAAGACGGGCACGCTGTCCAATACTCTCCGGCACCTGGATCGGAAAGACGCCGTCTCTGAGCGTAATGTAGAGATCCTCTTCAGTAATGAGCTTCATGTTCGGACAGACAGCCGTATCGATAGCGTGGAATATAGTATCTGGATACTTCTTCTGCAGAGGGTGGATGATCCCCTTCTCTGTCAGAATAACCCACTCCTTCTTTTCACCGGATCTCCGGATCATATACCCGGTCGACCCGACAAGATCGGATGCCAGCTGGACCTCGGGGGAACACTCCGGGTGGCAGATGACCGAGGCGTCCGGATACTCGCGGCGTGCGGCCAAAACATCCCGGACGGTAAACTGGTGATGAGTCGGGCAGCCCCCGTTCTTCGGGACCGGGATGATCGTCTTTTCCGGAACCATCCGCTGCGCATACGCGGCAAGATTCGCATCCGGACCGAAAAGGATCGTATCTTCCTTAAGGGAGCGGACGACATCCGCGGCATTCGCAGACGTACAGGTGATATCGCACTCGGCTTTCGTCGCCGCGTTCGAGTTCACATACACAACGAACGGCGATCCCGGGTGAGCCTCTTTTGCCGCACGGACAGAAGACGGCGTCAGCTGATCGGCAAGCGGACAGCCCGCTTCGGGCCTTGGGATCAGGACGGTTTTTTCCGGCGAAAGGATCTTCGCCGTCTCTGCCATGAAATACACCCCGCAGAAAACGAGCGTCGCCTCCTTTGCTTCCTTTGCTTTTCTGGCAAGTTCGAGCGAGTCGCCGGTGATGTCGGCAAGATCCTGGATCTCTGCCGGCTGATAATTGTGTGCGAGGATCAGAGCGCCTTTTTCGGCGGCGAGCCTGCGTATTTCCTTTGCAAAGTTCATGCGCCGATCACCAAAGGATTGTCCAGATTCTGCAGAAGCGACAGGATCGAAAGGGCCGCAAGATAACTGGTCGCCGGGTTGTCCGGAGACGGGACGTTTCTGACGCGGATATATGCCTCGCCGAACTCCCCTTCGAAGAAGATCTCATGCATGTTCCGGTCTTCATTCGGATCCATCCAGAGCTCAACATCCACATCTCTGCCGCAGGCGATCGAAAGAGACTCGGCAACGTTCGTGTTCTTTGGGTACTGATGAACACAGTCGTAGGCTTTTCCCGAGAAGATGCAGGTCTTTTCCTCGGCTTCACGCGAGAGGGATTTGGGATTTTTTGTTGTGCGGAGAACGAATTTATCGATTCCGGAGATCTGGCCCACACGGATATTGTCAAGTCCCATGATAGCCCCGGAGGGGATGTGGATCTTTTTCTTCATCTCGCGGGCAGTCTGGATGAGTTCTTCACGAAAAGATACATCAGCGAGTGCCCCGACACTCATAATGACAAGATCCTTTCCCGCCAGTAGAATGCTCTCTGCATGAGTGGTTGCCGCCGCAACGGATGCGGCCTCGACGACGATATCGGTAGGCTCCTGAAGAAATGCCGCAAAATCATCATAAGGAGCTGCGCCGAACTCTTTGCCGAATGCCTCCGCACGTGCAGAAACCGAATCATATACTGCCGTAATCCTGAAGTTTTCCTGACCTTTTGCGATCACATGACCGATATTTCCGCACCCTAAAAGCCCGACGGTAATCATAATTGGTACAGAGTTTCGGATTATAGATAGTTAAGGATTGTGCCGTCTGCATGCGTGCAGGAAATAAGAAGGGATCATTTTTGATATTCCAGGATATCTCCCGGCTGACAGCCGAGCACCCGGCAGATGACTTTGAGCGTCGAAAACCGGATAGCAGTGAACTTGCCGGTTTAGATTTTGGATGGGACTTACGCGGTGCGATCTTAACCGAAAAAACTGAAGTCCTGTTTTTAAGATACACCGCAGATAAAGAGAGAGTTGATGACCGAGAAGAACACACTTACCAATAATATGGATGATCTGTCGTATGTTGCCGCGGTCGATCTTGGCGCCACCAACCTCCGTGCGGGGATCGTTGACGAAGAGGGAAAAATTCTGGCATTCTCCCAAAATGAGGTCAAAGACCTGACAAACGGCATGGACATTCAGCTCCGCATCAGCACGATGATCAAAGAACTGACCGCAGAAACAGGCATTTCACCAAAAGCGATCGGTATCAGCACCGCAGGACCCGTCGATCTGAAAACCGGTTCGGTCACCGGCTCGCCCAACATGAAATGTGAAACGATCTTCCTTGTAAAACCCCTGCAGGAGATGTTCAAGATCCCGGTAAGGATGATGACCGACTGCAAAGCCGGCGCTCTGGGCGAGTATCATTTCGGCGGAGCAAAGGATGCGGCAGCGCTCGTCTATCTGACCTTTTCCACCGGGATCGGCGCCGGCGTGCTGGAACGGGGCAGACTGCTCTGCGGTGCGAACGGAAACGCCTCCGAAGCCGGCCATCTTCTCGTCGACACGACATGGGATCTTCCCTGCGGATGCGGAGGGACCGGACACTGGGAAGCCTACGCGAGCGGAAAAGGCATCCCGAACTTTTTCCGGGCATGGAGTCTGGACCGGATCGAATATGATCCAAAATCCATGCTGAACGCCGGTCAGATCCTGTATGCCGCTGAACAGGGGAGCCCGCTCTTCATCTCCTTCTCTGATGAACTTGCAAAAATAAACGGACGGGGGCTCTCCTCGATAATCGCGGCCTACAACCCCGACCTGATCATAATGGACGGCCCGATCGTCAGAAACTATCCTTCCCTCATCGCCAGAAAAATGACCGAACATATCGACAGATATCTCCCCGCTCCGGAGATCCGCATCTCCGCCCTTGAAGGTAAAGCCCCTCTTCTCGGAGCATCAGCTGCCGCATTCAACGCATTGTGAGGAATTTCTCAGATAAAAGCCCGGTAAACCTGGCAAAACCCGTCTTTTTATCACCCAACTCCAAGAGTATATAACCTCAGACCTGCAAAAAATACATAGAATCGATGAAAGAACCGCTCATATCCCGCCTGCGAAAATGGTTTCAAAATAACTTTGTATTCTTCGGACCAGGTCTTCTGCTCGCGATCACCGCGGCAGGCGAAGCCGGAGTTACTGAAGCGATAGAAATCGGAGCTCACTACGGTCCTGCCCTGATCTGGGTCGTCATCATCACCCTCATCTTCAAATACGCATTCACCAACGGGATCGCCCGTTATACCCTCGCGACCAACCAGACGATCTTCGACGCCCTGAACCGTCTGCCCGGACCGAAAAACTGGGGCTCGTATCTGATCATCATCTCCTACCTCATGGAAATGTTTGCGATCGGCGCGATGCTCGTATTCTCCGCGACATTTCTGGACTATCTGCTTCCCGGCATCTACTCGGTCTTTCTGATAGCAGTATTTCTGCTGGTGTTGACACTCGCCGTCATCAGAACCAGTTCCTACGAGATCCTCGAACCGGTCATGGCAGTCCTGATAAGCATACTTGCCGGCGTCATCCTCATCGCCCTGACCCAGTTCCCGCTCTCCTTCAACCTCATTCTCGACGGACTGGTCCCCTCCATCCCTGCCGGTTCCGAGATGGCGATCCTCGCGATCCTGGGAGTCGTCGGATCCGGACTGAACCTCATGCTCTACTCGGTCTGGCTTTCCCAGAAAACAAAGATACACACCGAAGACAAACAGGAGTGCACCCTCCAGAACGAATCTTTTTTCAGAAAATATATCCGCAGTGTGAATTTCGACGTCATGACAGGGTTCTTCTTTGTCGCAGTCGTCACGATCGGTTTCATGTTTCTCGGCTATGCGGGATACGCCGTATCCTTCATGCCGCACGGAGCGAAGATCACCCTTGATACACTGATCACCCAGATCCTCTATATCTTCAGTTCGATCCCCTACGGGCCGTCTGTGTTTCTGATGTTCGTCGCGGTGATTTTCTTTGGCGCCGTCGTTGTTGGTATGGATGCACGCGCCAGAGCTCTCGCCAAAGTGGTCCGCCATCTGGGCGAAGACAAAGGCAAAGCTCTGCCCAGTGAACACAATCTGTATCAGATAACACTCCTCGTTTTCACCGGCGTGGTCATTCTCGCAATGGTGATCGCCGATCCAATGACGGTCATCCGTCAGATCGCGGCGTTTTCGGCGATCCTGTTTGGTATCTTCGGATTCATCGTCATCTACCTCGACAGCAGACTGCCGAAGTATGCAAAAGGGTCCCGGCTCTGGATGGCCGTCATGGGGATCGGCAGCGGACTTTCGATCTATGTGGCATTGCTGATAGAATCCTCGTTCCTGCAAAACGGCATCCCGTTGATCGAACGCATGCTCGTGATCGTGGTCGTGCTCTTCGTCTTCACAAAGACGGAGATGTTCAAAAAACTCGTCAGCGGAGCCGCGAACTTCACCGATAAACTGTGGACCGTCGCATTGGGCGGCGGGCTTTCCATCTACGGCGTGTTTCGGGGGATCGATGTCAACGGTCTCATCTTCAACTTCAGCGCGATCGGTCCGATCGTCGCCGGCCTTTTGGGCGGCCCGCTGATCGGCGGCCTCGCCGGTCTCATCGGATGCGTCTACCGTCTTGCCCAGGGCGGGCCGACGGCGATCGGATGCTCGCTTGCCATTCTCGCGGCCGGCCTTATCGCCGGATTTGCCGTCCGGTGGTGGCAGGGAAGAGTCACCATCTTCAAGGCGGTTTTGGTGACCGTTGTCATCGAGTGGATACATCTGCTCATCATCGTTCCTGGGTGCGGGATCATCTTCGGCACTCAGACAGTCGAAGAGATCGTCGCGATCGTCGCAAGCACGTTTTTGCCGATCACCATCGTCAACACGCTGGGTGTAGCGCTGTTTGCCTACTTCGCCAAAGAACACATCGTCTTTGCCGCAGGAACAGAGAGCCTCCTCGGAAGAAAAAAGACCCGGACCGAAAACGAATCAAAAGACCCAGAAAAGGAGGAGAAGTAAATGTCGGGTCATCATGAAAAACCGCCGCAGACAAAAGCAGCGAAGTACATCACTATTGGCATCATCGTTCTGACGATCCTCATGTTTATCATCGCATTCCACCCGTTTGGAACGATCATCACCAGCGATTTTCCGGAAAATGAAGTGGTCGTCGCGGTTTCCCTGCCTTTCGAAGGAGAGATGGCGGAGTTCGGCGTCGAGTATATGCGGGGGATCGAACTCGCGATCGAGGATATCAATAATGCGGGAGGCATCCGGGGCGTCCCGGTCAGGGCAGAGTATTATGACAACAAAGGAAACGTCACTCTGGCAAAAGAACAGTTCAAAGAGATCAAAGAACAAGGCATCCCGGTCGTCATCGGCGCATTGACGAGTACCGTGACGCTCGCACTTGCCCCGTATGCGGAGTCATATGAGATCGTCCTGATCTCTCCTTCGGCAACATCCGCGGGCCTCTCGGCATACGGAAATTATGTCTACAGAACGGTCTCTTCCGACATCTACCTCGGGGCAGGCATGGCAAAGATCATCGGCGGACGTAACGATACGCAAAATGTCATGATGATCTATCTTAACACCAGTTACGGAAAAAGCCTGAGATATGCATTCCTCAACGAAGGCGAGACCTCATATCCGGATATGCATATCGTATCCTGCATAGGGGTCCCTGACTCCGACACGCTGAACGCGGGCGCGATCATCGCAGAGATGAAGAAAACCCAGCCGCAGTCTGTTCTTCTGATCGTCAACCCGAGTCAGTGTGTGGAGATCATGAAAGCCGCGGAGGCGGAAGGGCTTCACCCGGCATGGTTCGGCTCTGACATGGTGACCAACCGGCAGGTCCCGCTGGAAGTCGGTGCATACTCCGAAGGTCTCATCGGGTTTTCCCAGTCGAGAAGGATCTCGGACCCCTCCTACGAGGAGCATTATGTAGAAAAATTCCATGAAGCCCTGATGGTCCGCGACTCGATCTACGGACATGATACGATGATCGTCGTGTCCCAGGCAATAGAAAACAGCGGATACACGGCGGACGGGATCAGAGAGGGTCTTGACAATATCCGGCATGTCGGACTCACCGGAACGATCGTCTTCGACGAGAAAGGGGATGCCTATCCTTCATACGATGTGATGCGGCTCGAAAACGGCGAATGGGTCGATCTTGCATGGAAAGAGGTCATCACTTTCGAGAAGAAAGCATCATCCCATGCATCATCTCATTAATCTTTTTTTAGTATCTTCTTCGCAAATATCAAGTAGTAATCCCGCCAACATAGTACCATGGCAATCACACTTGATTCAACTATCGCCGACCTTCTCCGCGAGAAACCTGAGTCCGCAGCAACCCTTCAGAGCTTCGGTATGGGCTGCCTCGGCTGCGCGATCGCAAACAACGAGACCATCCGCGAGGCCGCAATGGTCCACGGCATCCCCTTAGAAGAGCTTGCAAAAAAGCTCGGACTCTAAATATTTTTCTTTTTTACTGACTTCAGTTCAAGAACATCTGCTTCGGGATTTCGCAGAAGATGATTCGCCACCGCAGGTTCGTGGACCAGACGGCAGTCCATGCAGCTCCAGATCTTCCCGTTGGGCGTATCGATCAGCTGACCAAGCTCAGTGTCCATACAGGGATAGAGCGGGCAGTAGCAGAAACTGCACTGCTGATCAGAATAATTATGACACGGATAATACGGGCAGTCCTCCGGGATCCACTCGTTCCAGTGATCCCCCCCGTACCGGCTGTAAATAAAAAACGAGGGACGCCGCCGCGAAACGATCGCCGGATGTCCCCGGGACCATCCGCGGGTCACCCCCCAGGTGGACAGAAGATAATTATCGAACCGGACAAGCGCCTCCGTCAGGGCATGGGAAACGGCTTTCGAGATCCGCATCCCGGTCCCGGTCAGGGGTCCCGCGAACGCCTCGGCAGGACCGTCGGACTTTTCACAGGCAACGACAACTGCGTCCGTAGAAAGAGCGCTGCCGGGAACTTTTCTCGCCGTGATCACCTGCATTTTTGCTTCGGTCGCCGTCATCATTGCCCCAAGCAGAGCGGCATCGGTCAGCGGCCTCTCACAGGTCACAATGATATTGATCGTCCGGTTCCGGTCTGAAACGGCGGCCGTGACAAAAACCGTGACATAGTCGTATCTGGCAATGCAGAGATTCGTGATCGGCAGAGCAGTCAGAAGCCCGAAATAGGGTTGTAAAAATCCGTTCTCCATCGACACGCGGGCGATGTGCGCTGAGGCGTCATCCGAAAACTGCGAGGGAATCGAGATGTTCAGAATCGACCTGACATCCGCAAGGCCGCCGTCCACACCGCTGCTCGCCGCCCGGAAATCTCCTCTGACGATCAGAACATCCTTTCGCAGATAATACCGCATACCTAAAACTTCCCGTCCTGCTCGAAACTTCTGCCGAAGCGAAGGGCAAGCTCCGCTTTATACAGCTCTTTTCCAAGATAGCCTGCGTGATCCAGCAGCGAGACCCCGTCTTCCGCGAGGATCTCTGAGAAAACATCATACCACGACGTTCCCCGGATCGCCTTTCCATTCCTCACGGCAACGATGTACCCGTTCTCGATTCCGATCCGGAAGTTTCCTTTCGGATCATAGACGAGGGACTCAGAAGGGGCCCCGGCGTCCTTTATCTCCTCATACAGGAGAGGAGGTTCCCGACGGAGACGTTTCTCCTTCAAAATCAGAAGATCGAGTCCGGTATCCTTCGGATACGGCCGGCCCTTTGACAAGGTCATCATCTCGACCGCACGCCGCATCTCGGCGGTCGTCCCCCGGGTCTTGTCCGAGTGCTCGGAGATCAAAAGACACGCGGCGCCCGTCTCGGCCGCGACCGATGCGAGCATGGCGCATATCCCCGGACTGTCGGCATCCATCATCTCCACAACATTCACGCAGCCGAGGATCTTCGGACAGGGCATCTTTGGCAAATATCCTGCAAGGGACCGGGTCATCCCCGAAAGAGGCGGCTGGAGCAGCGGATCGGCGAGGATCTTGAAAAGCCCGGCCTGAAGCGCCGAAACGACCGTCTCCTCGAGTGATGCGCCTTCCCGCGGGATCAGAACCACGGCGGATCCCGATTCCAGGATCTTTTCTGCGAGAAGCGGGATCGTCTCCTTTGTGAGAGAAAGGATCAGATCCGCACGGAAAAGCGACGCCTCGATCAGTTCGGGATCCAGCGTATCGATCGAAAGCGGAATATCCAGATCCCCCGCCATCGAAAAACACCTGACCACATCATCAGCGGTCGCATCGAACCCGAACCCGAGATCCACGATATCCGCGCCGTGTTTCTTTGCGCGGATAACCGCATCCCGAAGGGCGGGATGCCGGTGAGCATCCATGATCTCATGGATCACCTTGATCCGCGAAGACCCCCCGATCTTCACCCCCCGGATCGTAAAAAACGCATCCGCCCCGCTCTCCGAGATAACCAGAGCCTCACGGGCGGCCTTTGCCTTCTCTTCCAAAAGCATATCATCGGCCGGCATATCCGCAGAAAGCCTGCCGGCCGCTATCAGAGGGACGCAGATCCCCATATCGGCCGCATGGCGCGTTCCTTTGCGGACCGGAACGCCCGTTCTCCTTTCCACCCCGGAAAAAGAAGCCGTGCACATACCGGAAACGACCGCAAGATCGCAGGGATGATCGGCAATCAGCTTCTCAAGCGTTGCGGGTGTTAAAAACGACGCGATTTCGCCTGTTTCGATGATCTCACAGGTGAACTCTGTTACCTTGGATAAAGCCAGACCGAGGGAGGGTGCACTCTGGCGTCCTGTGGGAAAGAGAACATGCATTGTATGTTATCCTTATGTTTTTGTACTTACATAGTAATTACCTTAAGATGGTTCTGATAACCTGCGATCTGCATATCCACACAAACGCATCGGCAGACGGAAAGTGTTCCGTCGAAAAGGTCATAGCCAAAGCAAAGGAACGCGGACTTGATGCGATCTCGATAACAGATCATGACACGACCGAGGGAGCAAAGCAGGCGCTCGGGCTGAAAGATCCCGGGATCCTGATCATTCCGGGGATCGAGGTCTCGACCAGACAGGGACATGTCCTCGTTCTTGGAACGACGAAGGCCTTTGCGCCGGGAAAGGACGCGATCGAAACGATCCGGGAGGCAAAAGCAGAAGGCTTCCTCACGGTCATTCCCCACCCCTACCACCGGTGGCGGCACGCGGTCGGTCTCCACGCGCCAAAAGCCCTGCGGGAAGCCGACGCGATCGAAGTGTTCAACAGCAGATACTATATCGGAACGGCGAACAATCGTGCCGCAAAGTTCGCAAAAAAATATCATATACCCATGACCGCCGGGTCGGATGCCCACACCTGTCAGTTCGTCGGCTACGGGATCAATATCATCGACGCGGAGGAACGGACGGTCCCCTCGATCCTGGACGCGATCAGAAAGGGAAAGATCGAGAGCAGATGTAAAAAGACGCCGATTCGGATCTACACGTCCCAGTCGTTCCACAACGTCGTTCGAAAGGTCCGCCGGCAGACCTCCAGGCTCAAACCCCGGCGGGTGAGATGAAGCTCGCGTTCCTTGCAGGCTACCGGGGACAGAACTTCGCCGGCTCCCAGTATCAGCCGGATAAACGGACCGTGGAAGGGGAGTTTGTGGCCGGCGGGATCGAGCTCGGGCTCTTTTCCGACGCGAAAGAGGCGCATTTCCGGACGGCCGGACGGACCGATAAAGGGGTGAGTGCGAGAAGACAGCTGTTTTCGATCACGACCAACCGACCGGAACTCGCCGTCGAGGCGCTGAATTTTCATCTGCCGGACGATATCTGGTGTCTCGGCGCCGCCGAAGTCGACGACGAGTTTTATCCGAGATACGCAGCAAAGGAGCGGAGCTACCGGTATTATTTTCCCTATCCTGCGGATGTTTCCGGAATGCAGGACGCGGCGTGCCGCCTGGCAGGCACCCACAACTTCAGCGGGTTTGCAAAAATGGAGGCGGGCCGTGACCCTGTCCGGACCGTGACCCGCGCCGCGGTCTTCGAGGGAGCTGACGGCTGCCCGGTCTTCGAGGTCGCCGCGAAGAGTTTTCTCTGGAACATGGTCCGGGGTATGGCCGGGGCTTTGCAGACCGTCGGCCTCGGCCTCGCCGGACCGGATGTCATCGACGAGCTGCTCACCGCCCCAACGGCCCGGGTCCATCCGGCGCCGGCCGAGGGCCTCGTATTCTGGGATGTGGTCTGTGACCTTTCCTTTACGCCGATGCGGCAGAAACGCGAGGTGAAACGCTCGCTTGCCCGGGAAGCGGTCTGTGCCCGGGCGGATCTGCATACCGCCGAGGCTCTTTTGGAAGACGATCCGGAAGAGTTCTGGAAGAAAAAAGTGATTAGAGGATACTCGGCACTGATGAAATAGGAGTTGTGCGGGGTTGGTTTTTTATTCAATACGGGAAAGGTACGGTTTGGTGGGGAACACAGAGATAATTTAACCGCGAATCTCCGCTAATTCCCACGAATCGCATTTTCCTTGCGCCGTCGTGCTCTGCTCCGGCTTATCGCCTACGCAGGAATCGCACGCCGGCTGGAAAAATGCTAAGGAAAAACCGGCGTGCCGGTTTTTCTCTCCGTTAACTTTTCTCTTTGTTTAATAAAAAATAATCAAACAACAGAAAAACCCGCACGCGGGTTTTTCCCAGCATTTTTCAAGAGAGGGTGCGATTCCTGCGTAGGCGATAAGCCGGAGCAGAGCACCCGAACGTAAGGAAAATGCGATTCGCGTTAATTCGCGGAGATTCGCGGTTGGTTTTTTTTCATGCTTCCACACCGCGCTACTCCTAAATAAAAAACAGTGAAGGGTCAGGCCTTCAATTTCATATCCATCTTCTTCACGATCTCTTTTCCCCGCTCTCTTGCCTCGACCAGACTCTCCGGCCATCCCTTCACCCCGCCGTGCTTATCCATCCCCGGAAACAGCACATTCTCCGTATAAGAGAACCCCGCGTCATTGAAAAACACCCTGACCACCGGAAACGCCGAATCGAAAATAGACCGCATGCTCTGGCCTGACGTCGCAAAAAACACACCCGTATGCTTCGCCAGATGCTCTTCGCTGAAGGAGAGCGTCTTCGTGAAAAACTTCTGCGCCCACAAAAACTGGCCCCGGTCGATAAACGACTTCATCTCCGCCGTCACCGTCATCGAGTAGATCGGGGACGCCAGAACCAGGATATCCGCAGTAAGGAGCTTATCGAACACCGGCGTCAGCTCATCTTTGATAATGCATATCCCGGTTTTATGGCAGGCATTACATCCTCTGCAGTTTTTGTGATCGATCTCGACCAGCCGGATCTTTTCGACATCGGCGCCCGCCTCCTGTGCTCCTTCGATGAAGGCATCCAGGACCGTCTCCGTATTCCCGCCCTTTCTCGGGCTTCCGTTGATCACGAGCATTTTTATCATGATTCCACCATCAGTGCCGCCATAGCGTCTCCTGCCTCTTTTGCCCGGGCGATCGAATCGGGACTGTTTTTGAAGTCATTTCTTTTATCCAGACCCGGCAGGAGCAGAAAACTGAGACGTGACGCCGGGATCTGGGACACGTCGAATAAAAACTGCGCCACCGGGACCGTGTGATCGAAGATCCCGGACCGGGTCTGGCCTGCCGCCGAGATGAAGATCCCGAACTTTTTTCCTTCGGGTTTTGGCAGATCATGCAGGACATACTTTCGCGACCAGAACACCTGGCAGCGGTCGATGAGCATTTTCGCCTGGGCGCAGACCGACATGGAGTAGACCGGGGAGGCGAAGACGAGAAGATCACACGCCCGGATCTTTTCTGCCAGTTCGACGAAGTCGTCCTGATGGATGCATACGCCGGTTTTTTCGCATTTGCCGCAGCCTTTGCACGGCGCGATGTCGAGATCGTTTAAGACGACCTTTTCAACAGACATCCCGGAAAACGATTCGAGCACCTTGTCGAGAGCAGATTCAGTATTGCCGTGACGACGCGGGGAAGTTGTGATGGCAAGGACGGATAAGGGCATTTATTCAGTATATTACCCCGGATACAGATAAATCCAGTGATGCGGGAAGGGAAGGATTCGGCGGCTGAAAGTGAGATTCGGGAGGGCGACCGGGTGTGGGGGTCTTGGCAAAAATATTTTTTGCCATGATGTTTTTCCAACCGCGATTTTTTTTGAACAGATTTTCTTGTTTCCAATATCAAGTAAACTAGGTTTAGAAAATTCTTCTAGGGTCTGGAGATAGAGATACACCTCTTGGTCTCTTTCCAGAGAAGTGAGCTTTGTAATATTGTAAAGTATTATTAAAATTCCTCCCAGTGTTTATAATTAATGAAGAAGAATTTTTAATCTCCACTATATCATCAAGACGTTGTACTGCCTGCTTTAAATTCTCATTTGGAAACGCTTTTTGTATTTTATGTATCCTATCATGACAAACTTTACATAACACAGCACAATTTTTCGGATCATTATCTCCGTTTTGTTCACGAGGTAATATATGGTGAGCATTCCATTTATCTCCAAGATTGGAACCCCCATCATTTGTGTAATCTAAATGAGCGCCACATAAAGGGCACATGCAATTTTGGCGGCGCAATACAATCTCTTTAGTCTTTTTTGAGAATAATCCGCCTGGTTTATAAATAGGAGTTGTTGCAGCAGAATTAGTCTTTTTAACAGATGTTTTAGGTGCCTTAGCGGGTGTCTTTTTTGTTGCGGATTTTTTTACAGTTGTGTTTTTAGTTATTTTTGAAACTGGCATTTTTTCACGGTAATAAATACTTTTTGTTAATACATAATATAACTTTTTGAAAAATGGTGAACTTATAATTGAAGTTACGCAGTTTGATGTCAAAAGTAAAAAACTGACATATATATGAGAGGCACAATGATATCGTGTAAGGCATTCGTTTGGACACAAGAGAATCCCACCGCGAATCTCCGCGAATCTCCGCGAATCGCATTTTCCTTGCGCCGTCGTGCTCTGCTCCGGCTGATCGCCTACGCAGGAATCGCACGCCGTCTGGAAAAATGCTGAGGAAAAACCCGCGTGCGGGTTTTTCTTATGTTCTCATTCTCTCTTTTTTTGAATCGGTCCGCGGCGTGGCATCCTATTTTTGGAATCAGGATAAAATACATCTCTTTTTCCGGGAATGAATGCTGATTTCACGTATCGAATGCGTGTGGAATAATAGACAAATATCTCTCAGGGAGCGAGGGAAAACTTCTCGCACCCTCATCCAGCTTTTCCTGTTTGTACACTGCAATAAAAGAGGGGAAGTTAATGAAACACGATTATGAGTATAATAATTATTACACAGATTATTCCAACCGCTATGAGTGGTCTTAGGTCGCGTTTCTTATATTCTGCTTTGAACTTTTTTGGATTGTGGACTTGTAACCATTTCTTTCTTAGCTCAGGGTCACATGTATGATTCTTTGCACACTCCCTGCAAAACCACATGCCGCAGTCCTGACATTGAATTAAGTCATTGGGATGGAACACATTTCCGCATTTTGAGCAGAATTTGCGTATTTTTGTTGGGTCAATATAATTGAGAAGAGTCTTTTTAGACGGAGTAATCAGGTCTCCCTTTCTGATTGCTGCGACACCGTCTCCCAAATCTATACATCGATGTTTGCGATAACATGCTGGACAATAATAATATCCGCACTCAGGGCAATGTTTTAACTCGTGCAGTTTAAATTGTCCGCCACATCCTGCGCAAATATAATTATCTCCAATCTGTTGTGGCGGGTTGTGTGGGGGCATATAATCATCTAATTAGTTAGGGTATTATATTGAAGATTATTTGAATGTATTTGTGACTTAATGGTGCAATAGTAGGTCTTGAAATACATGCCCTTATTTTTGATAGGACTTACGCGGAGTTGATCAAAATCCGATTCGGAGGGGAGATGGTCTGGTTTGGATTCAAGAGAAAATACCAACCGCAGATTCACCCACCTCCGCCCCTGTCCCCCTTTTGGTGCATTTAGTTGATTTTTGTGGTTTTCGTGTGGGGGACGGGGGAGGGGAACTACATCTTTCCCCACCCAGCCTATTCTTTCTTTTTCGTGTTTTCGTGGATTTTTTCGTGAATTTCGTGTGATGAATGCGCCCATCAAAAAAAATCCCATACACAAAACCGAAGTACAACCCAAAAAGGATCATCTAATTAATTATTACTCTGCCCAACAAATCGACATTTCAATTTGACATCCTCAATATGAAAAACCTCATCACTTTCCGGGACAAATGGAAGGTATGCATGTTTCCGCAGGCAGACTGGCGATCGGGTTTGCGATTCTGGCGGCTGTTTTGTATGGTATCAGCTCTCCGGTGGCAAAGATCCTGCTCAATACGACGTCTCCCGAGCTGATGGCAGCCCTGTTGTATCTTGGAGCGGGAATCGGGATGTTTGCGGTGAATCTTGTGACGCGGGCGAGGAACCGGGAGCAAAAGGAGGCGCCGCTTGCAAAAAAAGATCTGCCGTTTGTGATCGGTATGATCCTTTTGGATATCGCGGCGCCGATTTTATTGATGCTGGGTCTTTCTCTCACGACTGCGGCGAACGCCTCGCTTCTGAATAATTTCGAGATCGTGGTGACGGTACTTGTCGCCCTCCTGATATTTCGGGAGGCGATCGGCAGAAGGCTGTGGATCGCGATCGTGCTGATCGTAGCGGGGAGTGTTCTTTTGACGGTTGAGGATATGAGCAGTTTTTCGTTTTCTGCCGGGTCGATTTTAGTGATCCTTGCGTGTGTCTGCTGGGGTGTGGAGAACAACTGCACGCGGATGCTTTCGCTGAAAAATCCGATGCAGATCGTCGTGGTTAAGGGATTCGGAGCCGGGTTCGGGGCTCTTTTGATCGCGTTTCTGGCGTCCGGGATGCAGACCGATCTCGTGAGCGTGGTCGCGGCGCTGGTCCTGGGGTTTTTTGCGTACGGGCTGTCGATCTATCTGTATGTTCGGGCGCAGAGGGATCTGGGCGCCGCGAGGACGAGCGCGTTTTATGCGGTGGCGCCGTTTATCGGGGCGGGGATCTCATTTGCGGTGTTCCGGACGCCGCTTACCCCGCTTTTTGCTTTGGCGGCAGGGATCATGGTTCTGGGAGCGTATTTTGCGGCGACGGGAGGACATACCCATTTCCATATCCATGAACGGATGATCCATGAACACCGCCACCGGCATGATGACGGTCATCATTCCCATGTGCATGATCCGCCTGTATTCGAAGAACATAGTCATGAACATACGCATGAACGGCTGGAACATGATCATCCGCACGGGGAGGATATGCATCACGTACATGTGCATGAGGAGAGGAGGTGAAGGGGGAAGGGATGGATAAACAGGGTAAGGCACTGACTGAAATATTCCCCCAGGTCACTTTCTGAGTTTCATTCGCGGTCTGGCTGGCTATGACGCCGCCCTGTTAAGGCGAAGAGGGGAGGGCGGCACGTGTTGAGGGGCTGACAGTTCAGGAGCGGATCAGGAAAGCGAACGGAGAAGAGGGAGGGGATACTCCTTTTGAATAGGGGTTCAGCGGTGTGATGCCGATCATACAACTGATGTAATGATGATGGGAATTGGATTTCTCATGTGTCCGCATCCGGCAATACCCTTCCTGAGATATGATCCCATGAATTAGTGTCACATTTTTCTCAAAACCCTGGGAAAAATTTCAAATACCTGAATCTATGCCTATATACTACTAAAAAGAGAGTTTCGGGAAAAACCTGACACAACACAATAAACCCACCACATGTCCTCTTTTTTAAAAATTCAGCCAAAATAAGCCGGATTTATGTGTCATCACCATTTCTCCAAACCTGACACCAAATTCCCTCCAGAAAAGAGGTGTCACGTTTTTCAAAAACCAACGTGACACCAAACCCCCTCTATTTCAGCCGGCACTTGAAATACCGCTGACTGTTTGTCCGCAGTTCATCATACCCATACACCCGCATCCCCTTAAACAGCGCCCTCTTCTCCTTCTCCGACAGACCCTGCCGGAAATTCACCTGTGAATACTCATCATACCCCGGCATCTGGATCTATTGCTGAAGATGATGAAGCGGCATTACGTAAATGTGCAAAGGAATATGGCATTCCCATAAATAAAATGCAAATATCTGATGATGGATTAGAATTGATCATTGGAAAATAATAAACGAGGTTCAAGGGTAGATCTCAACGATGGAGAGGGGGTTGAGATTCTGCGGACACAAGAGAAAAACCACCGCGAATAATCGCGAATCTACGCGAATCGCATTTTTCCTGTTCCGCCCTCTTGACCTTCGGTCGCGTCACTACGCTCCGCCTCATCGGCTCCGCGTGGCCGTGACGGCGGAACGAAAAATGCTGGAAAACCCGCGTCGCGGGTTTTCTTTAAAGATTCTCAAATCCTTGTAATAACAAAACAAATCAGTATTTTCTCAGGAGAAAACCCGCGACGCGGGTTTTCCAGCATTTTCCACGCTGGCGTTCCGGCCACGCGGAGCCGATCAGGCGCAGCGTAGGAACGCGGCCGAGGAGTGAAACGACGAGGACAAGAAGACAGCGTAAGGAAAATGCGATTCGCGTAGATTCGCGATTATTCGCGGTGGGATTTCTCATGTGTCCACATTTCACCCGTACACAAATACAGAGTACATCCTATAATATCAGACAATATCGTCAAAATTGAAATAGGACATCCGCGGCGTAATCTCATCGGACCAGGATAAAAATTTCTAAAAAATGAAAGAGAGGGTCGTCCCCCTTCACAGAATAAACGTCACATACACGATGCCGGCAAAGATCGCCGCGACGATCAGAACCGTCACGAGATCTGCCGCATGGTAGACCATCTTTCTCCGGTGCTCTGACGCTTTCCGGTATCCCCGCATATCGATTGTCAGACCAAGAGTATCCGCCTTTGCGAGTGAATTCAGCATAAGCGGCAGCATAACCGGGCCAAGCTGCTTCAGCTTGCCGATAACGCCTCCTCCCGGGAAATACCCGCGGGAAAGCTGCGCCTCATTGATCCTGACACCCTCTCTCTGCAGAGTCGGGATAAACCGGATCGCGATCAGGAACATCAAAGCATAATCGCCCGGGATCCGCAGCGTATAGAGAGCGTTCACCAGATCACGCGGCTGCGTCGAGATGACCAGCAGCTGGAACGAGAAGATCAGCACCGCAAACCGGAGAGCCATCTGCACCGCGAACATGATCGCTCCCGTCGTCACCGGGAACATCCCGTTTGGCAGAAGCGCAAACAGCACATCGCCCGACGCACTTGTAAGGACCGTCAAAATGACCAGAGCAAGACCCAGAATGATCAGCAGAGGCACCTGACGGATAAGCGGCTTCATAAGCCCGCCGATCGCCGCGAACGCCAGCACAAACACAACCATTCCCGAGAGAAGCAGCGGATTCGACGTGAAGATCGCCGCAAACATCATACCGACCGCGAAGAAGATCTTCGTCATCGGCGACAACCGGTGAACGAACCGGTTCCCCGGGATATACTGCATAATATCTTCCATTTCACTCACCTCCGCGGATCGCGGTTATTTTACCCGCTTCCATCTCGATGATCCGGTCCACATACTTACCCGCGAGCACAGGGTCATGGGTAACCATAAGGATCGTCTTACCCGCATTCCTCATCCCGGTCAGAACACGCATGATCTCATACGACTCCTTCGGGTCAAGACCCGTCGTCGGCTCATCCATGATAACGATCTCCTGACCCGTCGCAATAACGCAGGCAAGAGCAAGCTTCTGCCGCTCGCCCCGGCTCAGATGTCGGGGATTCATCTTCGCTTTGCCGGAAAGACCCACCGCCGCAAGAGAATCCGCCGGCGAAGCATCGGACTTGCCGATGTTCTTCAGACCGAACTGGATCTCCTTCTCGCAGGTGTTTTCAAACAGCATCGTGTCCGGGTTCTGGAACACCAGACCCACATGCTTCGCGATCTCCGGAATCGACCGGCAGGCGATGTCCTCACCCTTCAGCAGGACCGAGCCAACATCAGGACGGAGAAGACCGTTCAGATGTTTGACGAGCGTCGTCTTGCCCGATCCGTTCTCACCCAGGATCGCCGCGATCTCGCCTTTGTAAAAGGAGACCGAGACATCATCCAATGCAAGGACCTCGGGGAATTTGTGCGTGATATGCGCAGCTTCGAGAACGACTTCGTGGGTCGGAGCGGTCTTTTCAAGCGCAGGGCAGCTGGTCTCATCCAGCCGCGGAACGCCGTCGTAGACGATTTTCCCATCGTTCATCGTGATCATCCGGGTGGCATAACCGATCGTCTCGTCGATCATGTGCTCGATCAAAACGATCGTATGACCCTTTGCGGTCATGCTTTTCAGCAGTGTGTACACCTGCCGTCTGGCGTTTTTGTCCAGCTCGGAGGTCGCCTCGTCCAGAACGAGGAGAGGGGTCTCGCGGGAAAGGGCCGCGGCCATCGCGACCCGCTGTTTCTGACCTCCGGAGAGGTTATGCGGGGCACGGTCCGTTAAGTGACCCGTGCAGGTGATCTTGTAGATCTCGTCGAGTTTTCTTCTGACCTCGGTCTCAGGGAGATCGCGGGTCTCGAGACCGGTCAGGATCTCTTCCTCGACCGTGGTGAAGATGAGCTGGGCATCGGCATCGTCAAAGACCATGCCGACTTTTGCGGAAAGCTCGGTGACGTCTTTGTATTCATCGGCATATTTCCCGTAAAGAGAGACGTTCCCTACAACAGTTCCCCCATATGCGTGAGCAAGAATTCCTGATACCGCTCGGGCAAGTGTGGTTTTTCCGGCTCCTGATGGACCGTTGACGACGATGAATTCGCCTGGATTTATTTTGAGCGAGACATTGTCGAGAGCCGGCGTATCTGCCGCCTGATAGGTGAACGTGAGTTTGTCCAAGACGACCGAATCACTCGGCGCAGCTTCCGTGTGGGCGGTTTTGATGACGGTCTTCGTCTTCTGCATGACCGAGGTCGCGGGCATCGCGATGATCTGGGCGATGATCACGTTCACGATCATGGCGCTCATCACGATCGGGATCAGGGCAATAGCAAACGCGAGAACGGTCGCAACGGTCGTTTCGGTGGTGAA
This sequence comes from Methanocorpusculum bavaricum DSM 4179, assembly GCF_000430905.1. Lineage (NCBI taxonomy): Archaea > Methanobacteriati > Methanobacteriota > Methanomicrobia > Methanomicrobiales > Methanocorpusculaceae > Methanocorpusculum > Methanocorpusculum bavaricum. The sequence goes on along the minus strand of NZ_AUMX01000012.1, from coordinate 44,308 downwards.
GAACATCACGAAGCAGGTGACCGTGATGAAGGTGAATCCGCTCGCAGGAGTGGCGATCGCAGTTGAAATTGCCGGGGCAAGGCGGGTATGATCCTTGACGAGTTTATACACCGCTAAACAGACCACGGCGCCGATCGGCTCCGAGATCAGGTTTCCCAACGGAAAGATCGAGTGCGAAAAAACCGCACAGATAATTCCGGCTACAACGCCTATCCCGAGAGCTTCTTTGAACTTCGGGACGACGAGGATGATCGCAAGGCAGTAGAAGGCGATCGTCAGATTCGCGACGATCGCGCCCGGTACGAATAAGGAAATGTACCGGGCGATTGCTCCGGCGGCAAGTAAAATGCCGACGAGTGCTATATCACGTGATTTCATGATGCGTTATTTGATTTTTTTATGAGTATTGTTCGCGAAGTTCCCGTCTCAGGAGCTTCCAGCCGTTTACCCGGGGGAGGGCGTCCACCGTGATGATTTTGCGGGGAACTTTGTATCCCGCAAGACGCTCTTTTGCATATGCAGCGAGAGAGTCTTCCTTTGATGAGCTGTCCCAGCCCCTCCGCCAAACGACGGCGGCGACCGGCATCTCGCCCCGATGTTCGTCGGGGATCCCGAAGACCGCGATCTCGGCGACCCCTTCGTGACCGATGAGGACCTCTTCGACCTCGGTCGGGTAGATCTTCCAGCCGGACATGACGATCATGTCTTTTTTCCGGTCGGTGAGGAAGAGTCTGAGATCTTTGTCGAGGTACCCGACATCACCGGTGAGGAACCAGCCGTCGTCGAGGAATGAGGCGGCGGTCTCTTTTGGCATGTTCCAGTATCCTTTGGCGACCGCGGGCCCCCGCAGAGCGATCTCGCCAGGGGTATCGATCGGCAGCTCGATCGACGGATCGGTCTCGTCAACGATCTTGACTTCCGAGAAACAGACCGGGTGGCCCACGCTCTGGAACCGGTCGGCGGATGCGTAATCCTCGGGACGGATCACGGTCCCGGTGCCTATGACGACGGTCTCTGAAAGACCGTAGGCGTTGATGACCGGGATGTTGTACCGGTAATGAAACTTTTTCCAGATGTCGTGGTGGAGAGGGCCGCCGCCGGAGATGATCTCCCTGACGGTCGAAAGGCTCTCCTCCGGTCCGGGCGGAGCTTCGGTGAGGGAGTGGATCACCGGCGGCATGCCCGCGAGAACGGTGACTTTGTGCTCTTTGCAGAGATCGAGATATTTTTGATACTCATACCGCTCCATCATAACGAAGAGGGCGCCGGCCCGCATCGCGGCGATGCCCCAGGCGAGGCCGACATGCCCCATCGGGTAGATGCCGAGATAGACGTCGTTTTGTTTGTAGGTCAGCACATCGCAGATGTTGTGGATCGCGGCGAGCCAGTTTCCGTGGGTAAGCATCGCTCCTTTGGGTTTGCCTGTCGTTCCGGACGTATACTGCAGCTGGCAGAGGTCGTCGTGTTCGGTGTGTGCCGGCAGGAGACGGGGTTCGCCGCGCAGGGATTCGATGTCTCCGGGGACATAGATCCTGACCTGCAGATCGCGGGCGGCGGAGACGCCGTTTGGATCGGTGATGAAGATCTTCGCGCCCGAGTTTTTCGCCATATAGGCAAGTTCGCTTGGGGTATAGACGCGATTTGTGGGAACTGCCACGCAGCCGATCCTCCATACGGCGAAGTAGGAGAAGAGGTATTCGGGGCTGCTGTTCATATAGAGGAGGATACGGTCGCCTTTCACGGCACCGAGTGAGAGGAGATCGCGGGCGATCGCGGAACTTATCGAGAGTATTTCAGCGGAGGTGTAGGAGGTATTTCGTTCCGGACAGAAAAAGACCGGTTTTGCCAGACGGCAGGAGTTTGCATCGAGAAACGTGGTTATATTCAGCATCCATTATCACAACAATATACTTTGATGTATATTTGTGTGCATGCAAGATATAAATATGCTCGCTATCGGATGCTGCCCGCTGGATTTTTTCGCGGATAGGCAAGAAAACATCTATCTGAATGTACGTAAATATATTGACTCATTTATGGCAGAAACACCAGAAGGAATACCTGCTTCTCTGCAGTGCTCCGGCGTGATCCCTCCTTTTGTCAGCGAGGAGCGGGCGCGTGAGATCGCACGCATGTGGCTGGAGTCGGACACCAAACCGCTTATCCCGGCCGAAAAGATCAGGTTCGGGAAAGCGGTCATGCTCTACTATCCCTTCTGGAAATACACGCGGGAAGACGGTTGCAATGAAGTGGTCGTTTACCGCCCTGCCTGCGGAACGCTCCTTTCCGGTCTGCAGAATATGCAGCGGGAAAATTCTTCCGTGGTCCCGGTGCCGCAGGATGCGGCGATTCTGCCGGCAACAGTCTTTGCCGGCGTGTATTATCCCGAGCTCCACGGGATCGCCCGGGCGGAGGAGCTGATCGGTATTCCGCTCTGGCTGATCAGTTACAAAGTGAAAAACTCCATCTATATGGTCGAGGTGGACGCCGGGTCCGGTCGGGTCTATGACGAGTGGCATCCGATCAAAGAGCCGGTGAACTGGCGGAAAACCGCGCTGATCGCCTGTATCCCGGTGATGATCCTTTCCCTGACCGCCGTTTATTTCAGTCCCTGGCTCTTTCTTCTGGTGGCCGGACTGCTGATCTTCTTTTTGTATCAGAGCGAGATGCTGGGTATGATCAGCCTCAAACGAAAGGAGGGAAAGGATGGGGCTTGAACGTTCAGTCGAGGATCAGGTCGCCGAGTTCCGGTACAAAGCCAAGATCACCAAAGGGGTCGCCGACCGGACGCTTCGTACCTGGTTTGCAAAAGGGATCAAAGCCCCGGGTCTGGCGCAGCATGCGGTCGTGAGCGAACTTTATCTGCTGTATCTGCCGTTCTGGCGGTTTGTCGCCCAGGGAAAAGCCGTGGCCTGCGGTTACTCGGAGTACACCGAGCAGACGGGGAACGTGATCCGAAACATCTTCGAGGAGCTTATCGACGAGGAGTTCATCTGGACGGAGTGTGCCTGCGATACCGGCAAATACGGCATTGAAAAGCTCTGGCTGGATCCCGGCGGCGAGATCCCGTATGTGCGGGGTTCGGTCGTTTCGATGGAGCCGGGAGGATCGGCGGTCGAGGCAAGCAGACGCGGCCGGGAAGCGGTGCACGGAATGATCAAAAATGCCGTTGAGAAGCGGATCGACACGATCACGCTGAAAAAGTCGTTTCTGATCCCGAAGGTGTTCGAACTGGTGTATGCTCCGGTCTGGATCGCCCATTACGAGTACAAAGGTGGTCATTTCACCGCGGTCGTGGATGGGGTGAAAGGCGAAGTTCTCGGCGGAACGGCGCCGATCAATCTCACCGCCCGGACAAGGATGATGATCCTCTCCCTTGCGGCGGGAGGGATCATGATCGGTTCCTCGATCGCGATGCTCATCCATGCGGGACCGTATCATCTGGTCGAGATGTTCCAGATCATTCTGCTTCTTCTGGGTATCGCCCTGTGTATGGCGGGATATCCGGCGTTCAGGGAGGGAAAAACGTTTACGGCGTCAGGGACGATGCAGCACATCTCGACGCTTCGTCCTGCGGTCAGGATCCCAAAACAGCTGACCGATCAGGAGATCCTGAACCATGAATCGACCGTGCTTCAGTGCCCGCTCTGCGGAGAGGAGGTAAAACAGCCGTGGGGCGAGGTGGTGATCCCGTGCAAGGGGTGCGGCCATCTTCTGGATATCACCGCCGACACCGTAAAAATCGTGCCGTATGATCTGGCAAAACCCGATCTTCTGGCGATGGTGGCGATGAAAGGAGTGGACCCTGAATATATTCCGTTCTGGCGCTTCGATGTGAACTTCGAGGTGACCGACCGGCTCGCCGGCGGGGATACATCGACAGGACTCCCAAATATTGCCGGAAAACGCAGCTATTATATTTGTGCGGCCGATATCCCCCGCTATCTTGCTGAACCCTGGGAAATCGATCTGACGATCAGAAATCCGGAGATCGTTGAGGTGATGGGCGGCCGGGATGGGGAATATCGGCCCATTTTCATCAATCAGAGTACGGCACGCGAGCTGACGGAGTTTCTCTATCTCAGATACGAGACGGAAAAGCCGGGGATCCTGCAGGTTCTCAGATACAACTTCACGGTGGAGAACTCGCGGATCGTGTATATACCCTATTATAAAGAACAGGCATCCTACATTCCGGGTATCTGAAATCAGATCCCCATTTTTCTATCATTTCAAGAGGTACATTTATGATAATTTTAGAAGAACCCTACATTTCCGATCTTCTGCTTGAATATCTCGCAAAAAACGGCGTTCCCGTACTTGAAAACGCATACGCAGTTTCCAACAGCAGAGGAAATGCCCTTAATTTCATAAGCACGAAAGAGGCAGTAAAGAGGTATCATGACGGCGAACGACTCTACACCGTTTCCGAACATGCCCTTGACTGGATCTATACGAATCTGCCTGAGAGCGGGATAATCCGTAAGATCAGTATTCTAAAAGACAAGGCGCTGTTTCGTAAAACGGTATCCGGCCTCTATCCGAATTTGTTTTTCGAAGAAGTCACCCTGGATCAGCTTCGAAGCGGCGATCATGCAAAACTGCCGTATCCGGTCATTCTGAAACCATCCGTCGGATTTTTCAGCGTCGGCGTTTATGCGCTGTTCAATGAGACCGATCTGAGAAATGCCGTGTCCGAGAATGAGGAGAATAGCAAAACATGGGCGGCGGATTTTCCGGAAACCGTGATCGGTTCAACATTCCTTCTCGAGCAGTATATCAGGGGTACGGAGTATGCGATCGACGCTTATTACGATACAGAAGGAAAGCCGGTCATACTGAATATCCTGACGCACCGGTTTGCATCCGAAAGCGATGTCAGAGACAGGATATATTATACATCCGCAGAGATCATGCTGGAGTATCTTCAGCCGTTTACCCTATTCCTTGAACGGATCAATACTAAACTGCATATAACCGATTTTCCGATGCACATAGAGGTCAGGGTCACAGAAGACGATATCATCCCGATCGAATTCAATCCGCTGAGGTTCGCCGGCTCCTGTTCTACGGATATAGCGTATTTTGCGTACGGTGTCAACACAGTTGACTGCTATCTGCATCAGATCAAGCCGGATTTTGCCAAGATCCTCGCCAAAAAATCCGGAAAGATCTACAGCATGATCCTGATCGACAAAGGCGGAAAAGAGATAGAAAGCGGCAGATTCGATTACGGCAGACTCTGCAATGAGTTTGAACATGTCCTGGACATTCGCAAAATTGAAGCGCCGGAAATGGGGTTGTTCGCTTTCCTGTTTACGGAGACAAGCGTCGGGAATGAGCAGGAACTTGACAGGGCGCTGGTATCTGATTTTTCTGCGTATCTGGTATAAACAAATAAACAAAATCGTTCACTCCCAAAAGCTGAGCGGTGATTACCGGGGACAAGAGAAAAATGCATACCCCGTCAGCACCAAAATACAGGTGAAGAATGGCATTGGCATAAAATTTCATGACGAAAGCGATACAGCAGACACTTGAAAGATACTTCCATCATCAGACGTTTCGTCCCAATCAGCAGGAGATCATCGAGACGATCGTCGGCGGGAGGGATGTACTCGCGGTGATGGCGACCGGCGGGGGAAAATCCCTCTGTTATCAGCTTCCGGCAATGATGCTTGAAGGGATGACGATCGTTATCTCTCCCCTGATCGCGCTGATGAAGGATCAGGTGGACGCTCTTTCGAATCAGGGAGTCACGGTTGAGACTCTCAACAGTCTGCAGACCTACGATGAACGGCAGAGGGTCGAGCGGGAGATGCGGGAAGGAAAGATCCGGATCCTGTATGTTTCGCCGGAGCGGGCCGTGACCCCGGCATTTTTTGCGACGCTTGCCGGCTGCAAGGTCGCGCTGTTTGCCGTGGACGAGGCACACTGTATCTCGATGTGGGGACATCAGTTCCGGCCCGAGTACCGGGAGATCAAACATCTGCGGGACAAGTTCCCTGATGTGCCGATCGCCGCTTTTACGGCGACGGCTACCCGGCGGGTCCGTGAGGATATCGCAAACGAGCTGCGGCTCAAAGATCCGGCGGAGTTTATCGGCAGTTTCGACCGGAAAAATCTTCGGTACTCGGCATTTTCCGAGCCGAACGCCCAGGTCAGGATGCAGAAGATCATCAGTTATGTCACTGCCCACAAGGATGATCCGGGGATCATCTACTGTTTTTCCCGGGCGAGTACCGAGGATCTGGCGGAGCGTCTCCGAAAGGTGCATATCCTGGCAAATCCGTATCATGCGGGTCTGCCGACACCGGAACGGAGCAGGGTCCAGGAAGGATTTCTGAACAACTCGATCAGAGTAATCTGTGCTACGGTCGCCTTCGGCATGGGGATCGACAAGCCGGATGTCAGGTATGTGATCCATGCCCATATGCCAAAGGATATCGAGTCGTATTATCAGGAGACGGGGAGAGCCGGCAGGGACGGCAGGCCCGGGGAATGTCTGCTGTTTTACTCCGCGGGAGACCGGCGCAAGATCGAAAGTATGCTCGGGCGGGAGTTCGCCGATCCGAAAAAGTCGGAGATCGCAAAAGAGAAGCTGGATCAGATGTATGCGTACTGTACGGCAGGATCGTGCAGAAGACGGCTCCTCTTATCGTATTTTGACGAGGAGATCAGGGCCTGCGGCAACTGCGATGTCTGCGGGGACCGGAAGGTAAAACAGGCGCCGCCGGCTGGCAGTCCGGCAAAGATGATCCTTGCCGGAGCAAAGGAAGTCGACGGGATGCTGACGACGCCGGAGTTCATCTCGTTCCTTCTCGGCCTCGAGCGGGCGAAGACGGTGAGGCTTCAGCTGAACTCAAACCCGTATTTCGGCGCGGCGAAAGGGCGGGAGAGGGAGGAGCTCGAACGGGAGGTCAGCGGGCTTCTCCGGGAGGGAAAGCTTCGCCTTGAGGGAAAAACCGTCAGGAAACTCTGTTTTTCGAACTGATCATTTCAGGAGATCGCGGAATGTTTTTCCGGTCGTCTCGATGTCGCTTTTTTTCACCTGTTCAACAAGGCCGGTATACGTTTTACTCCCGGAACGCTTCTCGGCCATCCATTCATCCGCGAACTCCCCGCTGCGTATCTCGTTGAGGATCGTTGTCATCTCTTTTCTGGAATCTTCGCCGATGACCCGGCCGCCGCGGGTGATCCCGCCGTAACCTGCGGTTTTTGAGACGAAGTCATGCATTTTTGCAAAACCTCCTTCATAGATGAGATCGACGACCAGTTTCACTTCATGGGCGCACTCGGAGAAGGCAAGTTCCGGAGGATAGCCGGCATCGACGAGGGTGTCATACGCCGCAGATATCAAGGCCGGGAGACCGCCGCAGATGACGGCCTGTTCGCCAAAAAGATCGGTTTCGGTTTCGTCTCGAAACGTCGAGGCGAGAACTGCCGAACGGGCCGAGCCGATACCTGCCGCAAATCCAAGAGCGGTGTTCAGTGCGCGCCCGGTGTGATCCTGATGGACGGAGACGAGTGCGGGGACCCCGGACCCTTCCTGATACAGTTTTCTGACCATGGGTCCGACCCCTTTTGGCGCGACGAGGACGACGTCGGTGTATTCCGGCGGAGTTATGAAGCCGAAATGGATGTTGAATCCATGGGCGAACACCAGACACTGGCCCTCTTTGAGAAACGGAGCGATGTCTTCTGCATAGATCTCCGCCGCGGATTCATCGGGGAAGAAAACTGCAAGGATATCAGAGCGCATGACCGCATTCTGCACTGACATGACGGAAAACCCGTCGGAAACGGCCTGATCGAAGCTTTTTCCCGGCCGGTTCCCGATGATGACATTGACGCCGCTGTCACGAAGATTTCCGGCCTGGGCGCGGCCCTGCGAGCCGTAACCAAGGATCGCGACGCATTTTCCAGCAATTAAACCGATATCATTATCAGTCACAGGATATTTCCGCATCATATCTTCAGGAGTAGATGGAGTCCGCATACGTATAAAATTATATACCCTCATCCCCATACACATAGTTACACGTTGACTTGCCTTTAAACCCAAAAACGGCAAAGTAACGAAAACAGGACACGATATATAATGTCATTACCAGATGTGCAGTCCACCGCCCCGGATGTGAGAATCAGCCTGACGCGTGTTGGTGTGAAAAATGTCAGAAAACTTGTCGAGGTCGGCAGACCCGGGAAGACCCGGCCGGCTATTTTCATCTCAGAGTTTGATGTGTTTGTCGATCTGCCAAGCAGTCTGAAAGGCGCAAACCTTTCCAGAAATTTTGAAGTGATCGATGAGGTGCTCCAGCAGGCAACGAGCGGTGATGTCAAAGGTATTGAGGATGTATGCGGGATCGTTTCACGAAAACTTCTCGATCATCATGAATATGCAGACCGTACGGAGGTTTTCATGAAAAGCTTCTATATGATGAACCGTGAGACCCCGGTCTCCAAGACGTCATGTCAGGAGGTCATCAATGTATATGCCCACGCAGTTGCCGAGAGGACGAACGGCAAGCCGATCGTCAGAAAAAGCGTCGGTGCCGAGGTAACGGGTATCACGGCATGTCCCTGCGCACAAAACATCATGAAGGATCATGCGATGCATGTGATGGAGCAGCTCGAGATCCCCGAAGAGAAGATCGATGCGTTCTTCAACGAGATCCCGATGGCAAGCCACAACCAGCGTGGACGGGGTTTCCTTTGTGTAGAGACGGACGGCGATATCATTGTCCCGCTCGAAAAGATCGTGACGGTCCTCAAGGAGTCGATGAGCGCAAAGATCTACGAACTCCTGAAACGCGGCGATGAAAGCTATGTCGTGATGGCAGCTCATAAGAATGCCAGATTCGTCGAAGACTGTGTTCGTGAGATGGCAAGAAGAGTCGTTTCCACGTTCGTTGACCTGCCCGGGGATACCCATATCACGATCCGGCAGACGAATGAGGAGAGTATCCATCAGCACGATGCCTACGCGGAGAGGAAGGCGACCCTCGCAGAACTTCGCGAAGAGCTCAGCGTATAATCCCAATCACTTTTTTCTAAAAAGGTCTTCTGCCAGCGCAGATGCCGGATCGTTTGCAAGCGGCTAAACCATTGCCACTCTATCTATTTTGCTCTGACGGCAGAGATAAATTTAATTAGTTGTGGCCTATTGTGAAATCTATATATGGTTTGAACATCCAACTCTCACAAAACGAGGGGTGAACATCTCATGACTGACAACACGAAACAAAACATTATCTTAGCCGCATCGATGGCGGCAACCTATCAGCCGGATTCTCTGTCCAACGATAAACTGGAGGCGGCAACGAAGGGGCACGGTTCTCTTGTACTTCCCGTCTATGCGGCTGCCAACTCGATCGCGGAAGACGTATTCTGTTCGATCTCCGGAAAGAAGACCAGCTGTGCGGAAAAAATGACGATTCTCGACGCGGCGCTCGGAGAGCTTCCCCTGGATACGGTGATCGAAAAAGCCGTAAAGGCGGCGATGAGCTCAGGAGCGGCTCCTGAAAATGCCGCTTTGATCGTTGCCGCTCTCGCTTATTTTGCGGGATCGGCAGCACGCTCGGGCGTCCCTCTCGGGAACAGAAAACTCGGCGCAATGGCACGCATGCATGCAGGCGGAGCCAGGACCAGCGCTATTGCGTTGGTTACCGGAAAATCCACCCACAGGATCCAGGCATTTCCGGCCTACATGGCGATCTACAAAGCCCTTGAGGAGAAGAAGCTGACAAAAGTCGACGGATCGACCCTTCCCGGATTCATCTCCGGCGGGACGATCTATGGTCACTCGGCACTTGGCGAAGACTACAACATCCCGGAGCTTGCCTACAACGGCGCACAGGTCGGAACAAAAGCAATGCTCAATGCCATGGCAGGTGCGGGAGTGACGCCCCTTGGTCTCTGGCCGGCACTGATCGGCGCAACGGTGATAATGGAGATCGTCCACCCTGATGCGATCCTGGGTGAAGAGTTTGGAAAATTCGGCGCCGTCAACTCGTCGTATATGGCGGGAAAAGGCGCCCGTGATGCGGCAAACCTGCCGGAAAAACTGCATATCCGGGGGACCCGTGAAGAGTATGACACGGCAACTCTTTTAGGAGACTTTGCTCTTATCCTCAAAGATGTGGGCGGACCGTCGGTTATCGGATCGATGGCGTTTTCCGAGATCTTTGCCGGGTTTGAAGAAGCGCCGATGATCGGCGCAGGTTTTTCCGGAGGGCCGGTGAATGCTCCGTTAGGCCATGTGCTTGGAGATATCGTGCCGGCGCTCCGGCTTTTACTGCAGAACGGCGGAGACGTGTTTGCGGCAGCTGAGGTTATCCGGGAATATAAGATGAATTCATTTATCGATCCGGAACTTGCCATCTGCAGTCTGAACACCATCGCACGAAAAGCCGAGCAGGTTTCCCGGGGAAAGATCACCAACGTCTGCATCCTGGCATCCGAAGGAGTTCGCGACCGGGCTGTCTGCCGCAGAGCGGATCTGACCTATGAAATGATGAAGAATGGGAAAACAGTGGCAGATGCGGCAAAACTTCTGGACGAAGAGCGTAGAGCGTATGTTGAAAAGCGGGGTTCTGCGATCCTTTCAGGGTTCACGGGGCATGAGATCGATCTGAAATTCACGGAGCTGAGGTCGCATGGAAGACGCACGGATAAGTTCACCGAGCGTTACTGGGGTTTTGATTCCTATGTTTCCTATGACGTGAACATCGACGGCAGACCCTATCATGTGGAGAATCTGAGCGGAAAAGAGGTGCCGGCTTTTGCCCTCGAGGGTAAAAACAAAGATGATCCCAACTGGGGTATCGCTCTCCAGTGCGGAGCGATCATTGCCCAGGAGCTTCAGTATATCGGACATACGATCATCAATATCACGGTTCCGGCCGCGGTTGCCGCTTTGTTTGATATGGACGCGAAAACAGCGGCAAAAGAGGCGGAAAACGGCGCATATCTGACCCGGTCGATTCCGGGCGCAAACGATAAGGCGGCCGAGGTGGCAAAGCTTGCCCAGTCGATCTATGCTGAGATGAAAAAACCGTTTCCGGAATGAGAACGTTATTCATTGATCCAGGTACCGCAGGTATCAGCGGAGCCGCCTTAGCGGCGGCTCTGACTGATCTTGGCGATGCAAAGGATATAGGAAAAAATGCCGCGGATGTTGTCTCCAAAATGAGAGGAGAGGATCCAAAAAAGGTTATGGAGGCGCTGGATCTTTCGGCGGCCGCTCAGGAAAAGGCATATGCGGTTTTTTCGGATCTGGAGGCCGTGTTTTCGAAGTTTCATGAAGGAGCGTTTTCCCCTTCCGGGGTTTTGACGGAGGTGTTGTGCCCGCTTGCACTATTGGATGCAATGGATCTTCTTTCCTGTCCGGTGTATGCAAAACCGCCGGCACTTGGGGTCTGTCTGCCTGAAACACTGGAGATCTGCGCACGGCACAGAATGCCGGCTGCCGAAAGCTCTGCAAAGATGGAACGTACGACGCCGGCCGGCGCCTCGCTTCTGGCACATCTTGCGGTTTTTCGGCAGTCGATCCCTTCGATGACGCCGGAAAAAACCGGCTATGCAAAGGAGTCGGGGCTGTTGATCGTTGAGGGCGATATCTTTGATCTGACGGAGGAACGGATCGTTATTCTCGAGACGAATATCGATGACGTGTCCGGAGAGGTGATCGGCTATGCTGTCGAGCGGCTTTTGGCATCCGGGGCCGTTGATGTGTTCGTTACCCAGGGATTCGGGAAAAAGCATCGTCCTGTTTTTATGATATCGGTGATCACGACCCTTGAACGGTACCGTGCCCTGACCGAGATCCTGATGGAGGAGACGGGAACGCTTGGAGTGCGGGTAAAAGAGGAGCCGCGGATCGTGGCAGAACGCGAAAGGAAAGCGTATCGGTTTATGATCTCCGGTGAGGAATTTTCTGTGCGGGTCAAGGTTTCAAAACACGCGGGACGTATCATTTCAGCAAAACCTGAGTTTGAAGATATGAAAATAGCAGCGGCTGCATTGAAAAAACCGCTGAAAGATGTGATCAACGAAGTTCAGAGACAGATCCCGGGATTTGTTCAGTATTGAGTTTATTTATAAACAAAATCGGCATTTTGCAGGGATCCGCTGATTCTTTTTTCGGGAAAGACTCATTAACGTTCGCAAAAAATCAGGGGAAAACCAGTTACTTTGTTTCGGGAAGATTAGCCAGCCGGAGAGCGCGTGCCCTGTGAGAGGGGAAAAGAAGAGCATATAAGGCGAATCAGGTCATTCGTTGTACTTAATTATAATTATGTACAATTTAATACTAATTATATATCCACTAAAACTATTTTTGAAAAAAATCTAAAAATAAGTCATTGATTTTTTCGATCAAATAGGAAACCATTAATTAGCATCGCGAAAGAGAATAAGATTAGCGTACATCTGTACGTGTCATTAATCCAAAAGGACAATGGTAATATTCCTGTATAGCTGTTTGAAAACCTAAATAATTTAGGATGAGGCGAAAACATTGTCGAAAGTAGTAGAAATTTCCCCGACCACCAGACATGAAGGTCACTCCAAGCTCGTTTTAAAAGTAAACGATGAAGGCATCATTGAGCGCGGAGACTGGCTTTCTATCACCCCGGTTCGTGGAGTAGAGAAACTTGCCATCGGTAAAACCTATGAGCAGGTCCCAAAGATCGCTTCCCGTGTGTGCGGTATCTGTCCGATTGCCCACACGCTTGCCGCAACTGAGGCAATGGAAGCATCAATGGGTGTTGAGATCCCAGACGACGCATATCTCCTGCGTGTGATTTTACAGTGCGCCAACAGGCTGCACTCCCATGCTCTGCATGATATCCTGGCTCTTCCGGATATGTACATCCCAGGAACCGACACAAAGATCAACCCCTTCACACCTGAAGAGCCGGTCAGATCTGTCGCAAAGCGTATCCAGACCCTTCGTATGATCGGTCAGACCATCGGCGAGATCGTCGGCGGCGAAGCAGTACACCCGTCCAACACCCGTGTTGGAGGTATGTACAAAAACATCACCCCGCGTGCAAAAGCAAAGATCTTCGATCTTGCAAAGCAGGCACTCCCGCTTGCCCGTGAACAGATGGAGTTCATGATCGCAGTCTTTGAGAACTACGGCAAACGTGACTGGGCAGAGATGTGCGGCCGCGAAGTTGCCATTCCAAAAGACCTTGGTTACCACCAGCAGGGATACATGGCAGCTGACCCGATGTACGGAAGCTCCTCACTTGATGAACACCCTACCTGGGACCCGGCACGCTGGCTTGAAGTCAGACCCTGGGACTGGTATATGGGCGAAGAAGAGATCACTCTCGAAGACCCCGCATACCCGATCGGCGGAACCACAAAAGCAGGCACGAAAGCCTGGCCGCAGATGCAGGCATGCACCGGCGTACCCCTGTACGACGGACAGCCTGTTGAGGTCGGTCCCCGTGCACGTATGTCTATCTTCAAGAACTACGACCGTAAAGGCGCAATCGGCCTGAACATCGCTCGTGAGATGGAATACATGGACTCGGTCTACAAGATGATCGAGGCAGCAGATGCAATTGACACCAGCGCCCCGGTTTGTGCAGACGTCATCCCACAGGGAGACGGCGAGATCGGATGGGCAGCAAATGAAGCACCACGCGGATGCGACGTTCACCTTGCAAAGGTACGCAACGGCAAAGTCGAGTGGTTCTCCATGCTTGTTCCGACCACCTGGAACTTCCCGACCTGCAGCCGTGCACTTACCGGCGCACCCTGGGAACTTGCAGAAGTTATCGTCCGTGCATACGACCCCTGTGTTTCCTGCGCAACCCACATGATTGTGCTGGATGAAAACAACAAGCTCGTTGCACAGAAGCTCCTTGAGTAAGCATATACCATGGATGGACTGTTCCCAGAAATAATAATCGCCGGTGTCGGTAACGAACTCTTCGGCGACGACGGATTTGGTCCCGTGGTGATCAGAGCTTTGGCTGACTGCGAACTTCCCGACAATGTAAAAGCAATGGATGTAGGCCTTGGCGGCCCTCACCTCATCTTTTCCATGCTGGATCCGGAAGTCACAAAGAAGCTGATCATTGTGGATGCAATGGACTTCGGGGGAAAACCCGGAGACGTTACCAAGATCCCCGCCGATCTTCTGCCTGAGGGCAGAGGTGAACGTTACATGGACGCCCATTCCGGAAATCTGCTCGATCCGATCGGCAGACTGAAAGGAAAAATGGATATTGTTATTATCGGGTGCCAGCCCGGGTATATTCCTGCTCCGGACTCGGAGGACTTTGCCCTCGAATTAAGTCCGGAAGTTCAAGGAGCTGTTCCCAAAACTGTAAATGTCATCTTACAGGAATTAGAGAGCTGAAAATGGGATTACTAGATAAACTCAAAGGCTTACTGTTCGGTAATGAGGCTGTCAGCGAGGGAAAACAGGACGCAAAGCCTGGTGCAAAACCAGCTGACGCAAAGGTCGAACAAAAGCCAATTATTACAAAACCAAAGGAGGAGAAGCCAGTGGCTGACAAGATTACTGTAGGACATGTACACATGAGCGGTTGTACCGGATGTCTCGTGTCCCTTGCAGATAACTACGAAGGATTACTTACAATCCTCGATAAATACGCTGACCTCGTCTACTGTCTGACTCTCGCCGATGTGCGTCACATCCCCAAAATGGATGTCGCATTAGTCGAGGGTTCCGTCTGTATCAACGACGAGTGCTCAATGGAAGAGATTTTAGAAACCCGTGAGAACGCAGCAATTGTTGTGGCTCTCGGAGGCTGCGCCTGCTACGGAAACACGACCCGTTTCTGCCGCGGAGGCCAGCAGAACCAACCCCAGCATGAGGGTTACCTGCCGATCGGCGACCTGATCAAGGTGGATGTCTATATCCCCGCTTGTGCGCCGACGCCGCAGCAGATCAGAAACGTCTGCCTTATGGCATACCTGTTACTGAAAGGAAACGACGAGCAGAAGGCACTTGCAACCGCATACCTTACGCCCCTCATGAACCTTGCGGCAGCAGGAACCGAAGCATGCGGCTGCGACCTGATGACCGAAGTCATCAACCAGGGTCTCTGCTGCGGCTGCGGAAGCTGCGCAGCAGCCTGCCCGGTCCGTGCAGTCACAATGCAGTACGGCAAACCGCAGATCGAACGCGATCTCTGTATCAAATGCGGAGCATGCTACGCACAGTGCCCGAGAAGCTTCTTCAGCTTCGACGTCTGTGGACAGTATGAATCAATTACTAACCTCATTGCAGAGGTTATGAAACCCTGAGGGTCCTGGAGGCGAAAAAAATGGAATATCTTGGACAATACAAGGCAGTCTACAAAGCCAAATCCGGCTGTGAAGACATTCTCGCAAAGGCCCAGGACGGAGGAATCGTCACATCAATGTTTGCCTACGCACTTGAGACAGGCATTATTGACGGAGCAATCGTCGCAGGACCAGGATCAGAGCCGTACAAGCCTGAACCAATGATCGCCACTACGGTAGAAGAACTCTTCGCCAGCCGTGGAACCAAATACTCAGTCTCACCGAACCTTGCACTGATCAAAGAGGCAACCCGCAGCTATGGTCTTGACAAGATCGGTATCGTCGGAACCCCGTGTCAGATCCAGGCCGTTCGTAAAGGACAGCTCTACCCGGTCGGTCTGCGTGACGTCCCCGACAAGATTGTACTTGCACTCGGTATCTTCTGTATGGAAAACTTCCCCTACCAGGGACTCTTCCAGATGGTCGAAGACCACTGTGCAACCAAGATCGAAAATGTCACCAAGATGGACATCGGAAAGGGCAAATTCTCCGTCTACACCGAACGCGGTGTAAACTCACAGATCCCCTTAAAGGTCACTCACAAATATGAGCAGCCCGGATGCCACGTCTGTCTTGACTACGTCGCAAACATGGCAGATATCTCAACCGGATCTGTTGGAACCCCCGATGGATGGTCAACCGTCTTCGTCCGTTCCGCAGCCGGCGAGGCAGCCTTCAACAAGGCAGTCGAAGCAGGCTGGATCATTGCCGAGTCAATGGACGGCGTCAAGCCGGGTCTTGAACTCGTCGAGAAACTCGCAACCGAGAAGATCACCAAAAACCAGAAGTACCTTGAGCACAGGGCCCACAAGGACCACGCTGCTCTCAAACCACTGCGTAACCCCTACATCTGAACGGTGTAACCGGCTTACCAGAGTACCCACCCTCTCGGGTACACTTTTTTTAGACCATTCATTCATCGCCGACGATCTCAAACGAACATCTTTTCATCTCTAAACGATGTACCTTGTATCATGAGTGACACCCCCTCTCCTGCGCCGAAAAAACGAACGGTAAAACCCAAACTGGAAAAACCGACTGAACCAAAACCGGCAAAAACCTCCCGGAAAAAAGCTTCTGCAGAGGAGACGGTCCCTCAGCCTGAAGAACAGCCAAACGATACGCACAAACCGGTTCCCGAACAATTTCTGACAGATCTCGGTTCCTTTGCAGATATCCTGGAAACGAATCCCGCCATTCTTGAACCTGTAAGGGAAGTCTTTGAGTATCATCTCATCGACCCGATCGACCGAAAAACCTTCCCGAAACTCGTCAATGCCATGTCCATGCTGCTTGGAGCGAACGCAACCATGGTCCTCATGACTGCATGCCATGTCAACTCAGCGGCATTTTTCGATGATCTCCTCTATGCGATCAAAGATGACAAACAGAAAAGTGCGGTCTGGATCATCCAGCATCTGACATCGCTCTACGGAAACCGTGTCCAGCAGGCTTACACGCTTTCGGCCGGAACCATGGACGAAGACTGGCACATGATCGATGTCAACACCTACAAACGGGAAGGCGATACGCCGCTCTGGATCCTGAACCTTGAGCTCGTCCTCTACAACGGGACCGAGACCAAGATCACGATGACACCCGACTCCGCCTTCCAGCTGATCGAGATCCTCTCCGCCGAACTGGCAAAAAATATCCCCAAGGAAAATGTGGACGAAGGTCTCATCACCAAATGCGAAAAGAACTTCACCGCATTCTTTGAAAAGTTCTACGGCTGCAAAGAAGAAGAGAAGAAAACCGACGAACACCCGCCCGGGTATGCGTGAGTTCGCATCATTTCTTTTTTTGGAAAAAACAATGTATAAACATGCCAACTCTCCCGCTGCCGGAGAGTAGATACTGAATTTATCACACAAATAAAAACGTAACTTGGGTGAGATGATGTTTAAGATCGGCGAGTTCTCAAAGCTGAGTAAAACTACCGTAAAAACTCTGCGGTATTATGACGAGATCGGGCTTCTTCAACCGGAAAAAGTCGATCTGGCACGCTATCGGTATTACACGACCGATCAGCTCGTCAAGCTTCACTATATACAGTCCCTGCGTCAGGCGGGTCTTTCGATCGACGAGATCAGAAACATTCTCGCAGGCAAAGATGCAAAAGAGATCCTGACAAAGCGGAAACTGCAGCTCGAAACCGACATTGCAGAGAAAAACGATCAGCTCTCCCGAATCGATTTCATTTTACAAGGAAAGGAGGAGGAATATTTTATGAATTATCAGGCAACCATCAAAGAAATTCCCGAGTGTATCGTCTACTCGAAAAAAATGACGATCCCAAACTATGATGCATACTTCACGGAGATTCCGGCAATAGGCGCTGTGTGTGCAAAAGCAAACCCTGATCTCAAATGTACGGTGCCGGGATACTGCTTTGTTGTCTATCTCGACGCAGAATGCCGGGAAAAAGACATCAATGTCGAGTATTGTGAAGCGGTCGACCGATTCGGCAATGAAGTTGACGGTATCATATTCAAAAAAATGCCGGCCGTCACCGCAGTATCGGTAATGCACAAAGGACACTATAGTGATCTAGGCAGGGCATATGCATTCGTGTTCAAATGGATCGAGGAAAACGGGTACACTGTGACGGGAAGCCCCAGAGAATGTTACATCGACGGAATCTGGAACAAGGAGAGCGAAGATGATTGGCTCTCGGAGATCCAGGTTCCTGTACAGAAAAAATAATAGATCCCGCTCTCTCAAACCGAAAATAATTCGTTGAACGCTTCGGCAATGGTCAGATGGGGGAACACCTGGTCCCGCAAAACTGTGTAGTCAGTATCCTGATCCATTGCCAGTTGTATGATGCTGATGAGTTCATCCGACCCCGCACAAAACAAACCGGCGCCGAGAATTTTTTTTGTATCTGCATCGATGACCGTTTTCATCATCCCGGCCGTCTGACCGGTGACCTTTGCCTTTGAAATCCTGCTTACAGCAAGTTTTGCGATCAGAACACTGCAGCCGGCAGCCCTTGCCTCACGTTCAGTTTGTCCAATACGCGAAAAAGGCGGGGAGATGCACATACCTGAGGGCGTCCGGGGATCGTCATTTGCGGCATGATCCCCAGAGGAGCATAGCAAAATCGCGTCGGCGGAAATCTCCTGTTTTTGTCCATCTGAGGTGAAAGAGATCAGCGATGAACCCTTTTCTATTGCTATTTTTTCGACACAGGAGCCGGATTTAAAGGTAACACCCCGTTCTTCAAGAACTTTTTTTATTTCTGCAGAGATGTCTTCATCTTCTTCTGCGAGAACCGTTATATGTTCCTCTAAGACGGTGACGGCAGATCCAAATCCGGCATAGATCGAAGCAGTTTCAAGCCCTGCCCGACCCCCGCCGAGAATGACGAGACGACGCGGAAGATCCTCAAGATCCATGAGCTTCTCACGTGTATAAGCAGTCGGGCAGGTGTCAAGCCCGCTGATCTCCGGAAACGGTGACCGGTGTACGAAAGCAGACACGATCTTTGATCCGGAGATGACCGATGTCTCCTTTGAGGACAGGATCCTTACCTCATTTTCAAAGATGACCGACCCTGACCCCCGAAATACGGATACATTGTCAAGTTTTTCCAGCTCATCAAGATCCTCTTTAGCGCGGGCTGCCTGAAACCTGCGCTTCTCCTGGATGGCTCGCCTGTACCATATATCCTTTTCATCAAAGGAAAGACCGGGATGGAGCATCACAAAATCCGATTTGTGTGCGAGAAAATGCGATACGATATCCGCCTGATCAGCAGAGATCCCGTCCTGTATGTCAGCGGATTTTTCTATCACCGCGACTGATTTTCCTGCCGCCGCATATCGTTTTGCAAGAGTTTTTCCGGTTGTGCCGACCCCGATGAGAATCAAATCGAATGTTTGCATTGATGCATTACTCTTTCCTCTGAGGGTTTAAGTAGGTATAGCCAGATCGAAAAAAAGAGAGGAGATGCTGAACGCTTGTCAGCGGATCTCGTGGATGACCATGCCGGAGAGAAGTTTCGGCTCGAACCAGGTCGACTTCGGCGGCATAATCAGTCCGGCGTCGGCGACATCGATCACCTGCTGGGCAGTTACCGGCTGCATGATGAATGCCGCCGAGAACTCTCCGTTGTCGACATCCCGGATCACGTCGGCAAGCGGGGCGATGCCGCCGACAAAGGAGATACGCGGATCGCCGCGGGGATCGAAGATCGCAAGCATGTCATCTAAGACGAGCTCCTGCAGAACAGAAACATCGAGCCGTGAAATGGCGTCAGCGGCGGGATCGACCGGGCGGGTCAGTTCATACCACTGGCTTTCAAGATACAGATGGATGATGTGCATCGATCCGTCGTTTTTGACGGGAATCATATTTTTGGATACGTCGACCTTTTTTAACGGAGTGATGGTAAATCTGAGAGAGAGATCGCCTAAAAATTGGTCGGCATTCATGCCGGCGAGGTCCCTGATGAGACGGTGATATCCGTAGATGCGGACCGAGTCATGCGCAAAGAGGACACTCATGAACTTTTCCGCATCAGAGGTCGCACGACCTTCAGAGAGCCGTCTTTCGAGAACATTTGCCGACGACTTCGCCCGGTGGTGACCGTCGGCGATGTAGAGGTGGGGGATCCCGGCAAAAAGTCCGGTGATCTTTTCAACGTCAGCGGGTTCCGTCACCCGGAAGATCTGGTGGAGATTGCCGCCGGCAGAAATATATTCGCCGTCGGGCGTGTGGGCGGCGGCGATGCTGACCAGGGTCTGATGGATGAGGCCCGAGTCTTTATAGAGCAAAAAGACCTGACCGGTGTGGGCAGATACCGCATCGATATGCCGGGTCCTGTCCTCTTCTTTATCGTACCGTGTCAGTTCATGTTTTTTTATCGTATCATCATTGTATTCAGCTACCGAGACACAGGAGACGAGACCGGTGAACAGCTCGCCGTCAAGGGTTATCTGATAGATATAGAAAGAGGGTGTATCATCTTCAATGAAAAGTCCCTCTGCCTTCATCTTGGCAAACATTTCTGCAGCCCTCGCATAAATACGATCATCATGCGGATCGATATCCATGAGTTCCGCATCGGGACGAATGACCCGAAGAAGAGAACGTTCATTTTTTTCTATTTCTGCAGCAGCCTCTTCAGCGCTGATGACATCGTACGGGACTGACGGCACGCTTCGGTATGCATCCGGAGCGGGGCGAAGACCGGTGAAGGGGTATACGCTAACCATTATGCTATATTGGTTAGCGCCCAATAGTAAAAATAGCAAATGGTAACCTTTAGAGGAGTGGGCGGGACCGCCGCCGGCTGTCTGATCAGGAAGGCAACGATCGAAGATATTCCGGATATATACCGGGTCGAGCTTCTCTGTTTCCCTGATCCCTGGGATTATAAGGCAATGCTTGAGATGATGACGGTTTTTCTGACATCGTTTTATGTAGCAGAGGCGCAAGGACGGATCATCGGGTTTTCAGCAGGGGCTATAGAAGAGACCGATCAGGAAAAATACGGGCATATCTGTAATCTTGCCGTTTCTCCCGATATGCGGGGATTTGGGATCGGCAGACTTCTGCTCCGTAAACTCGAACGGGATTTTTTCATGCAGGGATGTACCGGATGCAGTCTGGAAGTGCGGGTCGGAAACACGCCGGCAAGAGCTTTTTACAAAAAGATCGGGTATGAAGATGTCATTTTGTTTGGCGAGTATTACAAGGACGGGGAGGACGCCGTTGTGATGATGCGCTGGTTCTAAATGTCTCCGAAAAATATGTTTATGACGGAAGACCTCGGATAAGAAATTATCATGATCCTGACTGATTTCATAAAGCGAAGAGCATATGGAGAATCAGTATTGGTGATGTTCTCAGCAGTTCTTTTTTGATCCCCAATACACAAATCCTTCTGACCTGCATTCATCCTGAAGTTTGAACCATGCCTCCCGGCATTTTTCCTTTTCACCCAAAACCGATGATCATGTCTGGCGATTTTGCCGCATCAAACAACGAAGAACTTGCCGGTTATGTACTCTAAAACGGCGAATGGAGGCTTTATATCATAAGAACACTGATAAGAAATCATGAAAGAGACAAAAGATCTGATCGGAACGCCTCTGCCTTTGAAGGGTCTCACCGATTATCAGGAGGGCTCGGTCGTATCCCGGATGGTCATCAATAAAAAAAGCGGTACGGTGACGGCATTTGCTTTTGAGAAGGGGGAAGGACTTTCTGAACATTCTGCTCCGTACGATGCTCTCGTGATCGTCCTTGAAGGAGAGGCTGAGATCCCCATTGGCGGGGTATCCCATTTTGTCAAGGAGGGAGAGATGCTGATCATGCCGGCAAAGATCCCGCATGCGGTCCATCCCCTTTCACGATTTAAAATGATGCTCGTGATGATCCACGAGTAACATTTCCTCATTTTTAACATACATTTCGTATTCTGTCATTTTCAGAGATCCGCAGATATCCCGGAGTATTTTGAAAAACAGAATAGACGCGGTATGCCGGCCGGATGAATACGCTTTAAAAAAAGAATGATTTTCTGATCCAGACTTACAGAAGAAGAAGGACCGGTACGAATACCAGTGAGATCATCGACATAAGTTTGATCAGAATGTTGATCGAAGGTCCGGACGTGTCTTTGAACGGGTCACCGACGGTGTCACCGACGACAGCTGCTTTGTGAGCGTTTGAACCTTTGCCGCCGAAGTTACCGAGTTCGATATACTTCTTTGCATTGTCCCATGCTCCGCCTGCATTTGCCATCGTAACTGCAAGAAGGAATCCGCAGACAAGTGATCCGACTAAAAGACCGCCGAGAGCCAGCGGACCAAGGATAAATCCAACGGCGAGAGGTGCAACGATTGCAAGAAGACCCGGAAGCATCATCTTTTTGATTGCTGCTTTCGTGGCGATCGAGACGGCTGACGTGTAGTCAGGATCTGCAGTTCCTTCCATCAGGCCTTTGATCTCTTTGAACTGACGGCGTACTTCAACAACGATCTGCTGAGCTGCATCGCCGACTGCGGTCATAGTGAGGGCAGAGAAGAGGAACGGAAGCATGCCTCCAAGGAGGATACCGATGAACACTCTGGTGTTCAGAATATCGATCGTCTCAATGCCGACGGCGAGTGCGTAGGCGCTGAAAAGCGCAAGACCGGTAAGAGCGGCTGAGCCGATAGCAAATCCTTTTCCGATTGCTGCGGTCGTGTTGCCGACTGCATCAAGCGTGTCGGTGATATCACGAACAGAGTGATCCTGGTGGGACATCTCGGCGATACCGCCTGCATTGTCCGCGACCGGACCGTATGCATCGACTGCAAGGGAGATACCAAGGGTGGACAGCATACCAACGGCAGCGATACCGATACCGTACATGCCGGCAAACTGGTAGGCAATGAAGATGGCAACTGAGATGATAAGAACCGGCCAGACGGTCGACTCCATACCTTTTGCAAATCCGCTGATGATATCAGTGGCCGCACCCGTCTGACAGGATTTTGCAATGCCTAAGGTCGGCTTGTAATCGAACGAAGTGTAGTACTCCGTGATAAGACCGATCATGAAACCTGCAATAAGACCTGCGATGGTTGCAAACCAGATACCCATACCAAGAGGGGCGGCAAACATGAATCCCATACCGAACTGACCGTATAAGAGGATACTCGTTATACTGTAGGTCGAGATGATGGAGATGATGATTGCGACAATAAGACCGGTATTGAATGCTTTGTGGATCGCGGAGCTTTCGTTCTTCTTTGTGCGAACGAAGAGCGTTCCGACTGCGGCTGCGATGATACCGAATGCTGCAATGAGCATCGGAAGGAGAATAAGGTTTAACGGGGCGATGGTTTCGCCAAAGAGCTGGGACGCAAATGCTGCGCCTACAACACCAAGAGCCATGGATGCGATGATCGAACCGACATAGGACTCGAAAAGGTCGGCACCCATACCTGCAACATCACCGACATTGTCACCGACATTGTCTGCGATGACTGCCGGGTTTCTCGGATCATCTTCAGGGATGCCTGCTTCGACTTTACCGACAAGGTCGGCTCCGACATCGGCTGCTTTGGTAAAGATACCGCCGCCGACACGGGCGAAGAGAGCAACGGAAGAGGCACCGAAACCAAACGATGCAAGGATCGACACAACAGTGTTGACACCGACAACGCTGGCAAATCCGCCGTTGATCGTTACAAGGATGATGAACACGATGGAAAGACCAAGGAGTCCAAGGCCGACCACGGACATACCCATGACCGAACCGCTTGCAAAGGATACTTTTACTGCGTCCGCGATTCCGCGTTTTGCTGCATTGGTTGTTCTTACGTTTGCTTTTGTTGCGCTGTGCATTCCGATATATCCGGCAGCTGCCGAGAGTCCTGCACCGATAACATAACAGAGTGCGGCCCACGGGGAGATGAGGATAGCGAGAATGACTGCAATAACGACGACAAAAGCTCCGATTGCACGATACTGACGATTCAGAAAGACCATTGCGCCAAGGTGAATGGCGGCAGCGATCTTCTGCATCTTCTCATCGCCTGCCGGCTCTTTCTTCACGATAGAGAAGGAGTAGAGGGCAAAGAGAAGGCCTAAAACGGCACATATTGGAGCGAGATAGATCAAATCCATAGGTATAGAAAACCTCCGTGAAATGGGAATGGTTTCTCCTTATATTAATGGGCGGAGGAGCTAATAATACTAATCCTTTTACAATATCCCAAAGAGAAAAGCGAAATCAGTTAAAGAAAGCAGAATTTTTCATAGGCAAGCGTGAAAAGATCCACAACTACTGCCTCCGCCGGCGTCGGGGTGATGTTCATCAGTTTCTGGAAAGAAGTCTGCGACTGCCATGTTCCGGCATTTATGCCAAGGACCCCGCGGTACGAGATGACATCGCTGATATGGATATGGCCGGTGTGGATGATATCGGGCACATCGCGAATAACAAGAGCATCTTTGTCCGTGGAAAGAAGCGGCGTTCTTTGTCCGTAGATCGGGCCGAGATGCCGGCGCTTGAGCATTGCCTGCATGATCTCTCCGGGTTTTGTGTATGAAGCGCCGGGAATGAACTTGATCAGATCATCGATACTTCGCCCGTGATACATAAGGACGCTGACCGACTGGATATTGACGACTGCCGGATTTTCAACAAAGGTGACGTTCTCCGGAAAATTTCTGCGAAACTCTTCCGGCAGAGCAGGCTGGGGCTCGGCTCCTCTCACCGCATCGTGATTGCCCGGCGAGATCACGATCTTCAGCCTGTCAGGCAGTGCCGCCATAAGGTCGCCGACATGATCATACTGTTCATAGATGGTCTTGATCTCCAGCTCCTTGTCCTGATCCGGATAAATACCGATCCCGTCCACCACATCGCCGGCGATCAGCAGATAGCCGATGTCTTTGCGTTCATGCATCCAAGCTGAGAACTTTTCCCAAGCTTTTGGCAGAAACGTATTGCTGCCGACATGGATATCAGAGATGAACACAGCTTTTCCTTTTTCTTTCGACGGGGATATCGTATTCGTCAGCGGGATCTCCGGCCGAAACAGCGTGTCGGAAAAGACCATCTGGGTCCTGCCCATACTGTCGCGCGCCAGCTGACCTTTCACGCCGATGACCTCGTCAGGGATGATCGATTCGGCCTCGGCAAACCCGTCACGGTTTTTGTTGAAAAGCACCTTGATCGATCCGGTCGGATCCTCCACCTCAACGATCCGGTGACCTTTCGCGCTGGTTGAGATCGTGGTCACCATGCCTGCAAGACCGATCTCCTGATCGGTGAACCGGTTGCCTGTTCTCACAAGAGCTTCGATCGGGATCGGATTCACCCTTCCGCGCAGCATCCCGGCCAATGCATCGTACCGGTCGCGAAACATCGCGTAAGACGATTCTGGATCCGCGAGAGGGACCGAACTCCCCTCCCGCCCGCAAAGGATCTCGGGCGTTCTGCTGACGCCGACATCCAGACGGTCGGTCCGAAGAGGGGTCATAGCCGGAACTTCCTTTGGCGTAACGACAGTCACACCGTTTGGAAGAGAGGCAAGGATCCCTTCGATGACCCCGGTTCCGCCGCATTCGCTGATATAGTTCACGACCTGGTGATGTACCAGAAATCCGGCATCGGCAAACCTAGCGACGATCTCACGTTTATCCATAAAAAAATGGTTCAGGTTAAATTAACTTTCCACTCGAAATGAAGGGGTTATTATAGTTCACGAAAGCGACTCGACAAAGACCCCGATCCTGCGCACGGCCTCGGTAAGTTTTGCACGGTCCACCGCATAACACGTACGGATGTGACCAACGCCGCTTTCACCAAATGCGCTGCCCGGAACAACGGCTACCTGCTGCTCTTTTAAGAGGCGTTCGGCAAACTCCTCATCGGAAAGACCGGTGCCTTCGATGGACGGAAACGCATAAAACGCTCCTTTCGGGATATGACAGGGAAGACCGACATCATTGAGACCTTTCACGAACAGGTTCCTTCTGATCCTGTACTCGGCGACCATCTCGTTCTTTGAATCCTCGGCGTTTTTCAGTGCCTCGATCGCAGCAAACTGGGAAGCCGTCGGAGCAGACATCATCACATACTGATGGATCTTGAGTGCGGCATCGCAGATCTCTTTTGGCGCGCAAAGATAGCCAAGCCGCCATCCGGTCATCGCATATGCCTTGGAAAATCCGTTCAGGGTAATCGTTCTTTCCCACAGCCCGTCGATCGACGCTGCCGATACATGAGAACCCTCATAGGTCAGTTCCGAATAGACCTCATCCGATATCAGCAGAAGATCATGATCGATGATGATATCAGCGATTGCTTTGAGATCATCTTTCCCCATGACCCCGCCGGTCGGATTGTTCGGGAAGTTGATGATCAGTGTTTTGCTGTTTTGCGTGATCTTCTCCATCAGCGCGTCAGGCGTGACTTTGAACTGATCCTTCGCATCGCAGGGAAGAGAGACGGGTTTTCCTCCCGCCATGATCACTTCGGATTTGTATGAGACAAAACACGGATCGACAACGATGACCTCATCTCCGGGATCGACCACAGCGCGTACGGCGACATCGAAACCTTCCGACACGCCGGTCGTTACGATGATCTCGTTTGGCGAGTATGGGGTATGATACCTTTTTTCCAGATCTTTGGAAAGAGCTGAACAGAGATCAGGCAGACCGCGGTTCGAGGTGTACATGGTCAGCCCTTTCTCTATGGACGTGATGGCAGCTTTTGATACGTTCCAGGGGGTATCGAAATCCGGCTCCCCGACGCCGAGACTGATAACCTGATCGTTATCCATCGTGAGGACGAGGTCGAAGAACTTTCTGATACCTGAAGGCGGGATCTCGGCAGCTACTTTTGATACAAAATTTCGCATGATTGACCCGATTTAGAACGTGATCAGCTGTCTGTCCCGGTTTCCGGGCCGGGCCATTTCCACGCCCTGTTCCTTATACGTCCGCATCACGATCTGGGTCATGGTTTCCCTGACGCCGTCGATGGATGCGATCTGCTCGGCGACGAACCGGGAGATCTCCGCCATGGACTGGCCGGTGATGGTCACCTGGAAATCGTAGCTTCCGGTAAGGAGCCGGATGCTCTCTACCTGGGGGAATCTGGCGAGTTTTTCTGCGATACCGTCGTATCCCAGGCCTTTTTCCGGTGTTACCTTAAGGGAGAGTATAACGGAAACATCATCGACACCTAATGCCGAGTAGTCGATGACTGCCGTACACCGGCGAAGAATACCTGCCTGACAAAGGCTGGCGATCCTTTTTGTCACATCGCTCTCGGATACTTCCAGCATAACGGCAAGATCGCTTACAGGGATCCTGCTGTTTTTCCGGAGTTCCTTTAGGATTAGGGTGTCCTTTTCATCCATTTTTACTCACCTTTTTCATGATTTTTTACCAGAGGATGCAGAATGCCGCATTCCTGAAACCGTGAATCGTTCATGATCACAGTACGTATGTCATTGGTCGGACTCTTAAAATAAATTTCCGTCGTTCTGCCGTGGCGGCCGTGAGAAACAACGCGGGTGGTGATGATTCCAAGCATATTGAGCTCGTTTATCAGATCCGAGACACGGCGGTGACTCAATGCTTCAGTGTCAAGTTCCGCGGCGACTTCGCGGTAGACGTTGATGACCGAGCCGCTGGTGAAAACTTTCTGACCGGAGGCCGCCATGAGAAGCATCGAACACAATACTATCTTGCTTTGTGCGGGGAGGGTTTTGACGCACTCACTCATTGTATCGGTCTCGATATTTTCCTGGGCGCCGTTGACATGTTTTACCATGACGCGTTCGGCTCCTTCGCGTTCGGCAAGTTCGCCGGAGACGCGTAAGAGATCAAGAGCGCGGCGTGCGTCGCCGTGTTCCTGGGCTGCGCGTGCTGCGCAGAGACCGATCACTTCATCAGAAACGACGTCCGGGAAAAACGCCATCTCGGCACGCTGATGCAGGATGTCCCTGAGCTGATCGGCATTGTACGGAGGGAAGACCATCTCTTCTTCCGAGAGGGAGGAAAGCACACGCGGATCGAGAAAGTCTTTGAAGGTGAGATCGTTTGAGATGCCGATGATACATACACGCGATGAAAACAGGTCGCTGTTTATGCGCGTCAGATTATAGAGTGTGTCGTCTCCGCTTTTTTTGACCAGTTTGTCGATCTCGTCCAAGACGATGATCTGGAGACCCCCGGCCTGTTCAAGGACGTTTTTGAGTTCCGAATACACCTGATCGGTGTGCCATCCGGTGGCAGGGATGATGTTTTTGACCCGGTCGCTTGCTTTCAGATCATGACCGCTGACATGGTTTGCGATCTGGGCAAGAACGCGGTACTGGGTATCGATGGTTTCACAGTTGAGATGGACAAGTCTGCACGGGGAAAACTCCGAGCTCTCGTTTTCCAGCTCGGCTCCGACAAATTTGACCGTGGCTGTCTTGCCGGTTCCGGTTTTTCCGTAGATGAGGATGTTGGAAGGAGTTGCACCCTGAAGAGCGGGAGCGAGGATCTCAGCGATCGAATCGATCTGATCCATTCTGTGCGGGAGTTCCTTTGGACTGTAACTGTGTCGCAGGACCTCACGATTTTGAAAAATTTTATTAGGATTGATATATCTTTTAAAGAGACCTGTCGACTTGTAGGGTTCGCTTTCCATTGTAAATTTTTCCTTGGATATCTTATATGGTTTTTTTTCCTGATAATGTACCACTACTGCGAGTGGAAATAAGTGGGGGGATCTGTGAAGGGAATCTCTGAGGGGAGATAAGACGGATGGATGATAGTGAACTGATGTAAGAGGGGAGGGGAAGGTGTGGGATAAATTGAGGGGAGGGGAAGGTGTGGGATAAATTGAGGGGAGGAGAGGACAGGGGGACAGAAAATGGGATAAATTGAGGGGAGGAGGAGGAAGAAGACAGAATATGGGGTAAATTGGAGGGAGGAGAGGAGGAAGAAGACAGAATATGGGGTAAATTGGGGAGAGGACAGGGGGACAGAAAATGGGGTAAATTGGGGGGAGGAGGAGGAGGAGGAAGACGGAATATGGGGTAAATTGGGGGGGTTGAAGCGGGAGTTAGAGTTAGGGGGAGTTAAAAGTTGAGGGGAGAAATGGTGATTGATTGTTAGATGGTGATAACCAGGTGTTTGATGGAGCGTTTGCTGATTTGAAATGATTGTAAGCGATTTAAGGGACCCACCCCTTTATTGCGAGTGGAGAACTTTTTGGAGAACGCAAAAGAAATGCAAAAGAAATGCAGGTAAGAAATGGAGTTTATTCGAATGCTTTATATATCATCTATCCAGAAAACAAAAAATTTTGGTTCATGTATATATATCATTTGCTTTTGTCCGTATTTTTGTACTTTTTTTTCTTTGAAAAAATATTTTTTGGCTGCTGTTTCATCGTTTTTTTTTGTTTTTATTTTGTTTTTATTTTTGATGTAAAAAAAGAAAACGTTTATATAATCAAAAGTCTAATTAATTATGATTTCAAAAATACATAAAATGAAAAACATTTTTTCAGTGATTCAAAAATAATTTTTCCACTCGCAATAAAGGGGTGGGGGACTTCTTTTGCAAATATTTGATAAACAGAAAAAAATTTCATCGATATCCTCCATTACCCAACTCACCATCCATCGCTTTTCAACACTGATTATTGATTCAACCCGCACTCTTTTTTCACCCTCTGCTGCTCCTTTTCATATCCCCCTCCAACCCCTCCCCCTCAAAAATCCTCGCTTAAATCCTCATCTCCTGCTCATCTCCCTCCCCTCCTTTGTTACTTATCTGCTCCCTCTGCTGCCCTTTTCCGATTCAAAACAGGAGAATAACCTATTATCTTTGAACTCATACACTTCTCTTATGTCAAGAGAACACCGGGAAACTGTTTCGATAAAGACGGCCGTCATCACCGTTTCAACCACCCGCACAGAAAAAACCGATCTCTCCGGAAAGATCATCACTGAAGCATTTGAACAGGCCGGCATTCCTATCGTTTCTGCAGTCATCGTCAAAGACGACATCTCAGACATCAGATCCGCAGTTCTCTCTGCCCTGGATCAGGCCAACTGCATCGTCGTGAACGGCGGCACAGGTCTTACCCATGATGACTGCACCATCGAAGCGGTTTCCCCCCTCTTCATAAAAACCATGGACGGATTCGGCGAACTCTTCCGTCAGAAAAGCTATGCCCAGGTCGGAAACGCTGTCATCCTTTCCCGTGCCGCAGCCGGCATCAACAAAGGCCGGGTGATCTTCTGCATCCCCGGCTCTCCCAAAGCCGTCAAACTCGCAACAGAAGAGATCATCATTCCTGAAATCACCCACATCCTGACCCATGCAAACCAGTGATCCCTCCTCTCCCCTCACCCCCCCTTCCCCCTCCTCCTCCTCCTCTCCCTCCTCCTCCTCTCCCTCCCCCTCGCTGCCGTTTCTCCTCGAACCTGTCCGGACACCGGAGCAGATCAAAAAAACCGCAGAACTTGCAGAGATCATCTGGACCGAACACTACACCCCCCTCATCGGCGCAGCGCAGGTCGCTTACATGATCGAAAAATTCCAGTCAGTTTCTGCCGTCACTGCTCAGATCCGACAGGGATACCGATATTATCTCATGCAGTCCGGCGGGATATCGGCCGGATACACCGCAGTCCTTTCAGAGCCGATGGAAAAATCCCTCTTTCTTTCAAAGATCTATGTGGAAAAATCGTACCGAGGCAGACATTTCACCTCAAAGACCCTCGCAGCTTTGAAAAAGATCTGCCGCGAAGAAGATCTTGAAAAGATCCGGCTGACGGTGAACAAAGGCAATCACTCCTCCCTCGCCGTCTACGAACATCTCGGATTTGTACAAGTTCAAGACATTGTCACAGACATCGGCGAAGGCTATGTCATGGACGACTACATCATGGAAATGACCATCTGATACGTCTCTTCGCGGCTGAAAGATCCGGTGTTGATCACACTCAGAGTGTCTATATATGCATAACAGGTCGCCGTACACTCGTAATAGCTGGTGAGATTTTTCTCATACTCTTCATACAACTCCTGATCATATGACTGACCAAGGAGTGTTTTCTGATCTGCTATCTCATTTTGCAGGATCCTCATCTCCTGACCCAGCGCCTCGATTGCAGAAACGATCTGGCCGCGCTCCTCCAGGATCGTGTCGATCTGCCAGGACGCCGAATAAGCGGCAGCTCCTCCTCCGACAAGGATCACCCCCTCCTCTCTCACGCGTGTCCTGTTTTTGTTTCTGTTTCTGATCAGAGCGGAATCCTCGCCGATATAGGCAAACCTGGTCGTTTCGATCAGAATATACTCACTGATCTGATTTTTACTCCTCCCGCTCTCCCCCTCCTCCGTTTTGACCGCAGCCGTCATATGGTTTTCTTCGCTCAAAACCACGACGCCTGCCGCATATCCGGATCTCGCCAGAAGGCCTGCAAGAAGGATACTCTTGTCATCACAGTCTCCCTGATCCTCGATCACCGTCTCGATCGGGAAGTTGACCTCAGCTCCGACCGTTTTATAGGGAATGTTCTGGACATAGGTCGTCAGCAGCTCGACATACTCATCGCCTGTCAGCCCGTGACTCTCTGCATACCAGGTAAAAAATCCGAGAAGCTTTGCATACATCTCATCCTGCGCCGGATCCTGCGCGACCGCCGCGTAATACTTCTCCGGCGAACAGCCAAACAGCGGCGTCGATTTGGATCCCTCATGTTTTGCTCCGTAATACGGGGCAAGGCCCAGGATGATCTCTGCGCTGACCGTCTCACCTTTGAAAGGAAAATCGATTTCAACGACCTTTGTTGATGTATCGCCGGGATCTGAAGTTATCGAAGGATAGACCGTCGGCATCGCCCCCACGCTCACGGCCGATGAGATTATCATACCAAAGATAAGTACCGCCGCCAGGAGTTTTTTGAGTATCTTCATCTGCTGAATGCGAATCATTGCAAAAAATCCGTTCCGATCTCTCTCACCAGCCGTCACGGGACTGGATCAGCCGCCCCGAAACGATCGTCTGATACACGTTTTCCCGGTTGTAGGGCTCGGAGTTGATCATATGCAGCACCGAACGTATCCTGTTCCCGGCCTCTATCCCCTCATTATACTCATCCAGATGAAGATCATATGCGGATCTCAGCGTCGTATTCGATGCATTCTCCGGGTCATCGAGCATCGTCTTCTCACTCCCGATCGTCCTGCCAAGACCGTTCAGCGCCTGATACAGAAGATCCAGAGCAGCATATGCCGTATCCCGCACATCAAGGATCGTCTGGATCTGCCAGGAGGCCGTATAGACATCCGTTCCATCACCGATCCGGTAAAATGCGTAATTCCCGTGATCGGATTTTTCATGCAGAAGCTCCGGGACCTCCCCGATGTAGGCATATCTCGTCGTTTCGATCAGACTGTATCCGCTGTTCTCATAGTTGGTCTGATCCCCTCCTTTGACTCCGGCAGCCATATGATTGTCTTTCTTAAAAAGAAACACGCCGGCGTCATACCCTTTTTTGTCCAGAAGACCTGCAAGAAGAATACTCTTGTCATCACAGTCTCCCCACTCCTCGATCACCGTCTCGATCGGGAATTTTATCTCTCTGCCGGATGTTTTGTAGGGGATGTTCTGGACATAGGTCGTCAGCAGTTCTATGTACTCATCGCCTGTCAGCGAATGATCTTCTGAATAGGCGTCAAAAAACCCGAGAAGCTCTGCATACATCTGATCCTGCGCCGGATCATAGGCGATCACCGAGTAATATCTCTCCGGCGAACAGCCAAACAGCGGCATCGATTTGGCCCCCGCTGATTTTGCGCCGTTGTAGGGAGCAAGATCAAGCATGATGTCACCTGTGACCCGGCCCTCCATGAACGGAAAATCCAGATGAACAGCGGTCGTTGAGGTGTCGGACTGATTCACCGGGATCTCCGGATATCTGGTTTGATCAATGGCCAGACCGATGCCTGCCGCAAGCAGCAGAAGAATGAGAAAAGAAAAAAGGAGTATACGCGGTGTTTTCATCGGTTGTATGGAAATACACCGTATTCTGCTTTAATTGTATCGTTTTGACGGTCATCTCCATGCATCAATCATCGCGATCCGTTCCAGAACAAGTTCATCGATCCGGTCCGGTCCTACGACCTCAAGCTCCTCATCGGTGATGTCGAACTCCTTTTTCAGCGTCTCGTTCGCCGCCGAAACTTCTTCGGTCTCACAGACGAGTTTTCTGATCTCATCTTTTGCCCTTTGTGTTTCGCCGTCGAGGATCAGGACATAGACCTGGTTTTCACCTGCCTGCAGACCAAATCTCGGTGCAAGAGAACACTGTCTCTGGCCCGAAGCATACACCAAAATCTCCATCGAAAGGGTCCGGGCAATATTTTTTCCTTCGGCAAAAGACCTCTTCGCATGCATGACAGCCGATTCTATATGGGGTTTTCCGGCGATCTTTGCTGCGTCGAAGAGAACGATCGTTGACCCTGTGTCTTTCCCGATCCTGTTGATCGTTTTCAGCGTGCCGCTGACATCCTCAACATACAGTTTTCCAAAAAAAATTTCCATCGTCATGTTCATTCTCCAAAATCGAAAAGGGTAGCCTGCGGTTTTTTCTCGGTCGGCACATCCTCTCTCTCCTCCTCTTCACGATCCGGCCGGCTCTTCTTTGCGGATCTGCGGCCGGCCTGTTCGAGAACGTTTTTCGCGATCGTTGCGCCCAGGATCGAGACGACCTCATGTTCTTCTGCGGCCATGAGCCCCTCCGGGTTCGTGATCCCCCGGTCGAAAAGTCTGCGGGCTCTGACGCGTCCGATGCCTTTGAGGGAGATCAGGGGGAGGAGCTCCTCTTTCACGCCGTGGTTCACTCTGAGTTCAAGATCCTGCATCTCACTATCACAGCAGGAGGCGAACTCATGACAGATCCTGCCCGCCGCATGCATGAGCCATCTGAGGTTTTCAACCACCGCGTGAATATCGCCGGCTCCTACCCCGAACCGTTCGCAGATGGAGTCTTCGCTGATCTCGGAGATCCACTCCTCGGCAACGAGAGCCGTCTTGATCGCTGCAAAAAACTCCTCGGAGATGTCTTCGAGCAGAAGTTCATCGCTTCTTTCCTTGAGGATCTTATCCACGAACTTTTCGTCCGAAGCTTTGAGATAAAATCTGAACATATCCGGCGTCATGCAGAGGAGATGCAGCATCCCAAACGCCGTGAAGTTTTTCGCTGCAATGCCCTCTTTTATCATCATGGCGGACTCGGGGTCGAGATAGAGCCGGGACGTCAGCGCTCCAAAGAGGGTTCCGTGGATCCCGTCTCCCTCTTTTTCGATCATCCCGGACTTTTCCAGATAGGCAAGCGTCTTCTCGATGTTTTTATCGAGACGCCGGTGGACGGACTTCTGACTTGCGTAGAAGGATTTTTCCATGAATCCCCTGACTTCGTCCGCGGTCTGTGCAAATCCCGAGGTGATGAGTGCGAGGAGATGGCTTCTGAGTTCGTTTTCCTTCTGGCACTGGGAGGTGATGTCTTCTGCCGGCGCATCGATGAACTCTTCGAACAGCCGGTCCACGTCACGCTGTTCTTTGGCGATGAGGACCGCCTCGCCGTACGGATCGAGTCTCGGTCTGCCGGCCCGTCCCGCCATCTGCCGGTACTCGAGGACAGGGATAGGGTTCATTCCGGTCCCCCGCTCATACCGCTGATAATCCCGGATGATCACCCGCCGTGCAGGCAGGTTCAGTCCGGCGGCAAGCGTCGGGGTCGATGATATGCAGAGGATATCCCCGTTTCGAAATCCCTCTTCGACTGCCGATCGCGCTTCACGCGGGAGACCTGCGTGGTGAAACGCTGCTCCGGATTTTACCGCAAGGGCGAGATTTTTTCCGGATGCGGTCGTGTCGGCTTTGGCGATCCGTTTTGCGAGTTCGTCGAGCGCGTCCGAGGATTTTTTCAGCGTTACGGCCGCCCGTTTGGCATACGCCTCGGCAGAACGCCTTGACGAGACGAACACGAGACACTGCCCGCCCTCGTTTACCGTATCCAGAAGAAGATTCAGGTCGTCGTCCTTTTTCGGCGTTTCGAGCAGACGTTCAGTTCCGTGGAAATGGATCGCTCCGTTATAATAGACCCCTTCCCGGAGATCGACCGGCCGCCACTCGCTCGTGATGAGGGCGGCATCCAGCCATTTTGCAAGGCTTTCGGGGTTGCCCATCGTGGCGGACAGACCGATGATCTGCATATCCGGGTTCTGGAACCTCAGCTGCGCGATCACCATCTCAAGGGTCCCGCCGCGGGAATCGTCGCCGATCAGGTGTATTTCGTCAACGACGAGAAGAGAGATGCTTTTCAGCCACCCGGCTTTGTTTCTGATGAGTGAATCGGTCTTCTCGGATGTTGCCACGATGATGTCGTACCGTCCGAGGTACTCGTCGCGCTGGTCCGGGTCGCCGGTCGCGATCCCCACCTTCACGGATTTGCCGCTGAAGTCTTCGTATTTTTCCGAAGCAAGGGCTTTCAGGGGAACAATATAGAGACACTTTCCTCCCTCGGAAATCTCCTTCTGCATCGCCATCTCGGCGATGAGTGTTTTTCCGGAAGCCGTCGGAATGGCGGCCAATATGTTTTTCCGGTCGAATAAACCCGCAGTTACACACTCAGCCTGGGGAGGATACAGCTCCTCGATCCCATTTTTCAAATACGCCTCGCGCAGGTGATTTGGGATCGGCATTTCGTGTATTTTCATGAAACGCGCCCGGATGTATCAAGACCCCTTTGTTTCCAGTGGAACTCTGCAGAATCACTCATCATATTTATTGATTTTTATTTTATGCGGGCCGTCAGTAGTAGTAGTTCAGAACGTCCAGCTTTGCTTCCTTCTTTTTGCGATCCAGGAAGTTAAAGACGGTATTGTGATCCGAACCGTTGATGAGCATCGTGACTGCAGTGTGGGCATCGTTCATCTGATCCGGCATGCCGATGATGCCGACGGTCTTTCCGTATACGGAGATGAGAGCGCCGCTCATGTTTTCTATCTGTTCGCGTGCTTTTCCGTCGCGGCCGATGATCCTTCCTCTGATGCGTGCGAGTTTCTGGGGGGTGTCGGCGATATCCGAAAGGTCGATTAAGGTTAAGATCATGTCGTCGTCTTCGAGGAGTTTCTTTGCCCGCTCGGGCGAGAAGCCGCGGCCGATCGCTTTGATGACTTCCATCGAGCGGATCTCAGCAAGGGAGTCCTCTTCGTTGATGATCTCAATAAGACCGGACTGGCTGTCGATCTCCAGTGTTACGTGGAGGATTTTTTCCAAAAATTTTCTGGTGTCGCCGCCTTTTCCGATGATGGCGCCGATTCTGTCGTTGGGGATCTTTACTTCCTGTGTCATGATTTATATCTCGAAAAATTCTTCACCGACGATGTCCCTGAAAAGTTCGTGTTCGTCGGTTGTTTTGCATTTGGTGCCAAAAAATCTGTTGATGTTTTTGATGTCCCTGAAAAGGAAATTGTAGGCTCTGGGGTGTTCGGGAGTTACCGCCTGGGCCATGTCGATCAGGATGAGTCCGTTAGGCCCTGTGAGGATGTTGTACTCGGATAAGTCGCCGTGAACAAGGCGTGCTTTCTGATACAGATCGCGGATGAGTCCGATGGTTTCCTCATAGCCTTCGGCGGGAGTTCCCGGGAGGCGAAGACGCATCTGGGGGTAGGGGATGTTTCCCTCTCCGAGGAACTCCATGATGAGGATGTTTCTGTCGAATGCGTACGGGGTCGGGCAGGGGATGCCGGCTTCTTTTGTCCTCGAAAGGTTGCTGTACTCTTTTTTGGTCCAGGCAAAGATGATGTCTTTGTGGGTCCGGCGGATGCCGGCGAATCTGGGATCACCGAGGATGTAATCGCTCATTGTGGTGAAGTTCCCGGTCCGGAGACGGTAGATTTTGACGGCGGCAGAGATCTCGTTTCCGTCTTCGTCGGTTTTTCCTGCAAGGAATACGTTGGCTTCTTTGCCGGTGGAGATGGAGCCGCCCATGGAGGCGATGACGTTTTTCTTGACGAGTTTGTAGAGTGCTAAAAGAGTGACTTCGTCAAAGACTTCGCCGGTGACTTTTCTTGAGTCGGCGTCTTTGAGTCTGATGCCGAGTGCGGAGAGTTTCCGGTCGAGGTATTCGATCCTGTCGTCCTGTTCCTGGTGGTGATCGGGTGAGGATGCGGATCTTGGCGGTGAGCAAGGTTTGGGTTTGCGGGTTTTTTCGGGGGACATGATGGGGTTGATGTTTGGTTCAGCTGTGCTGTTGTGCTATATGTTTCATTTATAGGGTATTAGTTTTTGGGGAGGGGGATGTATGTCGGTCATACATTGGAGGGACAGGATTGGTGTCAGGTTGGTTTTTGAAAAACATGACACCAGTTTTTTGGTGAGGATGTTGTGTCAGGTTTGGGGAGGTGATGGTGACACGATAAATTCGGTTTATTGCGGCTTAATTTTAAAAATTAGAGCGTATAAAGGTTTTATTGCGTGGTGTCAGGTTTTCCCCGAAACTCTCTTTTATGTAGTAATTAGGTATATATTTAGGGTTTAGAAAATTTTCCCAGGGTTTTTGGAAAAATGTGACACTAAGGTCCAGGGGTGGTTGAGCCGTATGATGGTGTTCATTTATAGTCTCACTTACAGTCTCATTTAACATCTCAGGCTGCCCGGATAAAAGATCCAGATACCCAGTACACGCGGATTTGCCTGTATTTTGAAGGGGTGATATCCCCATTTTTGCGGCACGTTGTATGTGCCGCGTTTCTTTGTTCATTTTTTCTGCGGCAGGGAGGCATGATGGACGTGCCGCGGTTTTAGGGACGAATGGGCTTTATTTTTGGGAAATAGACGGATATGCTGAGTTTTTACGTTGGAGGCAGGTTTTTCCCGAAACTCTGTATTTTGTAGGAAATAGGCTAATATTCAGGGTTTAGAAAATTTTCCCAGGGTTTTTGGAAAAATGTGCCCCCAAGATGGAACTCTGTTTGGAAGGAGTTGGTAAGGCCCACTCACCATGAAATGCGGGTGTTGGGTTTGGACACGTTGTATTTTGCATACCTGTCCAACTCGTTTCCATCTCGTTTTTTGCGGGATGTTTTGGACACGTTCTGAAAACCGGACGTGTCCACGAAAATCTTTGTAATCCGGGCTTTTTGCGAAAAATGGCAGTATATAGGGTTTTATCAGTTTGGACACATTTTTTCCAAAACTCTGTTTTTTTGTAGTAATGAGGGTTAGAGGTAGGTTTTAAAAATTTTCCCAGGGTTTTGAGAAAAATGTGTCCAAATGTATTTTGGGTTTTTGTTGGGTGCGGACACATGAGGTATCCCACCGCGAATAATCGCGAATAAACGCGAATCGCATTTTCCTCACGCTGTCTTCTTGTCCTCGTCGTTTCACTCCTCGGCCGCGTTCCTACGCTGCGCCTCATCGGCTCCGCGTGGCCGGAACGCCAGCGTGGAAAATGCTGGAAAACCCGCGTCGCGGGTTTTCTCAGGGTTAAACGTTCCATATTTATTGAAAAATCAAGGATATCGAACACTCCTTTAAGAAAACCCGCGACGCGGGTTTTCCAGCATTTTTCGTTCCGCCGTCACGACCACGCGGAGCCGATCAGGCGGAGCGTAGTGACGCGACCGAAGGTCAAGAGGGCGGAACAGGAAAAATGCGATTCGCGTTTATTCGCGATTATTCGCGGTGGGATTTCTCATGTGTCCGCACTCGGCCAACATCTGTTCTCATCCAATCAGAGGTATATTGAGAAAATCAGATTTTAATTGGTATATTTAATCTTATATTTTCGGGGATTACACAGTTTTGGCTGAAAAACATCAACTCAGAACCCTGACCGTTGTTAGCTGCACTGTAGTTAAGTGTATATTCAAGTGGACGAAATGATGAATACAAACCAAATATTTCTGGAGTATTATCATATGTTAATACCCAGTGATGAGTTGTGTTTTCCGAAATTATAGCACTAAGTTTACAATGGTCTTCGGGTTCATAGTGATTTACATAAAGGATCTGCCCTTTTTTGTAATATGGTGGATCAAAATAAATGAGAGTATTACGTGGCAAAGAAACGACAATTTGTTGTATAAACTCAATCGCATCAAGGTTATAGACCTGTATTCTTTGCTTATAGTTGGCAATTTTCTGGATACGACGGATAAGCTCAGTTTTATTATAGCGTGCATCCATTTTCCATTTACCAGCTTGTTCTATACCTCCAATAACCCCTGCATCAATAATTCCAGAATGGTTGGTCCTGTTTAGATAGAAGGTTGAGAAACCAAGTTCAAGCAAATCAGCAGTTTCTTTCTGGCGTTGAACCTCTTTCTGTTTTTTCCATTCAGAAATAGTCACTGGCGTCTCTAAAATTAGAGTACAAAGTTCCTGTGTATTGTTTAGAACCGAATACCACAATGCATAGATGGATCGGTCAAGGTCATTGAGGATTATGTTTTGCACATACTCTTCAAATAAAAGATTGAATGCGATCTCAGAACCTCCGGCAAACGGCTCAACATATGTCCCATCCAAAAGATGGTTCTCACTAATAAGATCTTTCATAAACTTGGCAATCTTTCCTTTGCCGCCGGGGTATCTTAGTGGTGAATAATGCATTGATTATGGCTCGAGAAGCTTTTCATGTAATATTTTAATGAACCTTTCTATATTGTCCCAATCAGTTTTAATATCAATTGGTTTCGGATTCATATCTGAATTGTGAATATAAGCATGCCAGTATCCAACTGATGTACTCGCAGTATCATCAGAAAATGCCTTATTAACCGGTTTTAATTCCCTCTCGGTCATATATTTATTGGCCTTAAAGTCTTCACACACCAATCGTATTTTCTCTTTTAACTTAGTCCAATCATTATATCCAGGTATTTTTTTCTCTTTACAATAGGTATCAACACTTAACTCTACAAAAACTCTTAACAATACTGAACATGCGTTTGGGTACGACTCAACATGTAATTTTCTTAACTCGGAATATATTGAATTTAAACGCACATGTTTTATTTGAAACTTACATTTAGTTGGAATTACAGTTTTTCTATCTGTTGATACAGGATTTGTTCTCTCTTTTGAACTGGACGTAGATTTTGATGAGTAACTTGAATCTGTTTTGCTTGTTCTTGACGCCTCTTTACTTGTCTCTTTTTGAGATTCTCTTGAATTATCCTTTCCCTCTTGATTAATTCCCTGTGATTGAGAATCCCGAATCTTACTGAGAACATTATCGATGTAATTTTTCCGATCTGATTTATTGTAAATCAGTTTTACTGGTAATGCTTCCTCTCCTGAAAAATCATAGAGGATTTGTTTCAGAGCAGCTTCATTTATTTTGTTGCTTGTATCAAGAGTAATCTGTATTTTATCGTCATGAATTCCAATCATTTCCTGAACATATTTATCTTGCATTAGACGGGTTAGGTTGGTAAAATTCAATCCTTCAAGTGTCTCTTCATCCACAGGTATGGATATCAGAAAATTGAGTGTTCTGGTATCAAAATCGTTCTCATGATTATTTATTTTATTTCGAATCTTTTGAACTGTATTCCATTCTACGACACCTTTCCCTTCATTTTCACCATTATGTCTAAGAGAAACAATGGCTGCAATCTTTTTTTCATCAGATGTAACTAGACAGGACATCTTAGAAATTGGTTTATCCAGGCTTATATTATGTAATCTATTAAATTTTTGAAATAATCGTGTATCTTCTGTCTCTATTATTTGTGGAGTGAGTAATATTTTTAGTGCCGCGAGACGACGATTTCCCTCTTTTACGATGTATTTACCATCTTCATCTTTTTTGGGGGTTACTACTAGATTTTCATGTAATAATGTTCCAGATTCTACAAAATTTTCTGCAAGATTATATAATTTATCTTGTTGACCTTTAACTATTTTCAGCAAAGCCTCTCTTTGGCTATCAACAGAATTCAAAAAACGTGGATTTGCATCATCCAATAATAAATTTATGATCTCTATCTCTTTAACTTCATCTGTATCTGTCTCTTTCATTAATAATTAGAATGTAACACATGCATCATAATGATATCTCATAATTTGATTATCTTTTGTGGTAAGTTACTGTTTGAACTCTCATCTCTCATTCAATCCTCGTCAAAAACATATCAGAAAACAGGGTGATCGAGCGTGTGGGTCCCAAAAAGAACGGATACCGGAATCCACTTGCCAATTACTGATTTGTAGTCGTAGTCCCACTCTGCCCGGATAAAACACCGCCCAAAAAGAAAAACAGAGAGTGAATCTCACCACTCAACCGTCAGCCCGACCCCGACTTCATGCACCGGAATCTCCTGGTGGACCGCTGCTTTCACCGCAAACGAGGTACAGTGACAGGGATACATCTCAGAGATCCCCTCGTTTTTCATATACGAAATCGTCTTCTCTGCCCGCTCATCCACTTTCTTCATATGCCAGCCGCCGATGATCCCGAGTATCGGTTTATTCGTCAGCTCTTTTGCATACGCACACATATTACAGATTCCGGCATGCGAACAGCCGGTAATAACGTAAACGCCCGACGCCGTTTCATAAATCAGCGCCGAGTCCTCCAGAATATAATCCGGGACATATCCCTCCGGCGTTTTTCTGGTGTCCATCTTCGGTCTCTGCTCGAACTCCTGCGTGATCGGGATCTCGCCAAGGAACGTGATATGATCGCTGATTTTGACCGGATCCTTCGAAAGATGCAGGCTGGTCTTTTCCCGCATGGTCTCCTCCGAGACGGGCGAACCCGTCAGCAGATCGCCCCGGCGTTTCTCGGCGAACGTATCAGGATGTGTGATCACTTGAAACGACGACGTATCGAAGCGTTCCAGCAGATGAGGCAGTCCGCCGGTGTGGTCGTCGTGCCCGTGAGAGATCACGACCTTTGTCAGAGCTGAAAGATCGATCCCGAGTTTTTTCGCATTCCGGATAAAAAGATCCGAGTAGCCCGTATCAAGCAGAATTTTTTCCGTCCCGTCTTCGATATAGAAGCACAGTCCCGGTTCTCCGTAGAAATATTTGTCGATGAAGGTGTTGTTATCGACGAGTACTGTAAGTTTCATGCCATCTACCAGGGTTTTTTCCCGGCAAACCAGCCGTTATCCGTCCAGTATGCTGCATCAGATTCAATAAACCGGTATTTTTTCTGCACGAATCTCATCAGATAGAAGAGTATCCTGACTTTGAGCCGCGGCCCGGCTCCCTGCTGTCTTCGAATTTTTCGGGCTGTTTTCGTGACTTCTTGTGCAAACGCCGCTCTGCTCTTTTCGGTGACCTCTGTCCAGTCTCCCGCCAGGACCGCATTTTTGAAACTGTAGGTCCGGCCGACTCCCCACCAGTCAAAGGAATCCTGAACATCCTTTCCTGCACTCCGCATTCCGGTTTTTGCGGCCGTTATAATAACAAGTGCCTGTTTGCGAAACATCTGCGGGTTTGGCTTGTGTCCCATCCACCGACAACCGAAGTGGTCTAAGAGCGCCTTGACCTGGCCGGGCACATGGAACACATACACGGGAGCAGTGATAATGATCAGATCCGCATTCTGCATTGCCTCCTCAATTGGCTGGATGTATTTGTAGTGAGGACAGGTTGTGGTGTCGGAAAAACAGTTGAAGCATCCGGTGCAGAATGCCGGCATGTCCTTTGGGAGGTGGAATTCAGTGACCGGATCGCCGTCTGCGAGTTCAGCCAGGAACTGCTGGGCGATGTTGTACGTACTGGATTTTTCCGTACGGCTCGTTCCGTAGATGACGGTGATTTTCATAGCGTTATGGAGTATTGGGTTTTCGCGATGTTCTATTTTTTCCTGCGGGAGTGGTAGGTGAAAATCCTAACCCTGTTATATTGGCCTGAATACTTTTTTGACAAGTGGAGTTATGCGTTCTGGGTGCGGATCCAATTCGGGAAGGAGTTTGTTGGGTGTGGATAGATGAGAATTCCACCGCGAAGCGTTGCGATTCGCGATTGCGTGCAAGCCAAAGGCTTGCGTGCCGCCTCAAGCGGGCTTTGCCCGCTTGGGCTTATTCGCGGTGGGCTTTCTCTTGTGTCCACAGTATTGCCGAGCACGAAATCGAAGTACATCCCAGAAGTACATCAGTTTTCTCAGTTGAGATCACCCGCGTATCTCAGATAAAAAAAAGGAAAATTAGTTTTTGTAGCTCTGCACATACGCGTACGCGTCTGCGAGGAGTTCAGTGAGGGCATCGCCGCATGCCGCTTTCAGATCCATCGGGTGGATCTTTCCGCCGGCATACGCCGTCTCGAGTTCTGCATAGCTGTGGAACTCGAGGTCCCCGCCGAATTTCTCCGGACGGCGGATCGCGATCGTGTCCATTCTCGGGAAGACGTTGTACCGGAAGATCTGCAGGATCGGGTTCCCTTCGGTCTCCGGCGGGCAGAATGCCTTCTTCATCTTCTTTTTGATCTCTTCAGGCGAGTCGGCGACCGAGACGACGTTTCCTTTCGAGGAGGACATCTTCTCACCGTCGAGACCGTTTACGATCGGCGTGTGGATACATACCGGCGGTTTGTATCCAAGCGTCGGCAGGTGTTCGCGGGCGAGCATGTGGATCTTTCTCTGGTCGATCCCTCCGACCGCTGCATCAACGTTGAGGGTCGGGATGTCGACGACCTGCATGACCGGGTAGACCATCTGGGAAACCATCGGGTTGTCCATTGCACGGCCGACTTCGTCCATACTGCGGGTGGCACGGTTCAGGGTGATCTGCTGACAGAGGGTCAGCACTTCGGTCTGATACTTCGGGGTGAGCTGGACATCCGTTCCGAGAACGAACTCCGCACCTTTGAGACCGACTGCCTCGATGCAGGCTTTGTTGTAGTCGGCAAGTTCTTTGATCTGTTCGAAGGTTCCTTTTCTGTTCAGATAGGCGTGCAGGTTTGCGATCAAGACCACGACGTCAAACCCTGCTGCTTTCATATCCATCAGT
Source organism: Methanocorpusculum bavaricum DSM 4179 (assembly GCF_000430905.1). Taxonomy (NCBI): domain Archaea; kingdom Methanobacteriati; phylum Methanobacteriota; class Methanomicrobia; order Methanomicrobiales; family Methanocorpusculaceae; genus Methanocorpusculum; species Methanocorpusculum bavaricum. Next base: position 469 of record NZ_AUMX01000012.1, on the reverse strand, counting down.
TTATTGATGGTCACCAGGTGACCGAGGTGAATCTCGCCGCTTGGTTCATAACCGGTATAGACCCGTTTTGTTGGTTTGTTCAACAAAGCTCTGAGTTCGTCTTCGGTGACGATCTCAGCCGTATTACGGGTGACGAGTTCGTATGCGTCCATATCGGGATATGTTGTCCGTGAAATACTATAAAGGATGTGTGATAGAGTGTGGACCGGGACACGGTCTAACATGTAGACATGAAGAATGTTCATTCGGGAAATGCCGGATCTCTCCCTGTTATGTCCGGAGTTCGGCTGGGTGATCTCAAATGAAAAAACAGACGTACTTCGATTTCGTGTAAGGGAGGGTGTGGAAACATGATATTATTTAACCGCGAATCTCCACGAATTAACGCGAATCGCATTTTCCTTACGTTCGGGTGCTCTGCTCCGGCTTATCGCCTACGCAGGAATCGCACCCTCTCTTGAAAAATGCT
>NZ_AUMX01000011.1:0-72037 GCF_000430905.1 Methanocorpusculum bavaricum DSM 4179 | reverse complement strand
ACGGCATATATGTTATGCCAGATTACTGTGCTAAGTTGGCGGAGCGGCCACGCGGTTGCCTGCAGAGCAACTCTACTCCCGTTCAAATCGGGAACTTAGCTTGGGGGATCATGCGGCCATAGCAGAGAGGTTCCACCCGGACCCATTCCGAACCCGGCAGTTAAGCTCTCTTGCGTCGGTCATTGTACTGAGATATGCGAATTCTCGGGAACTGGTCAACGCTGCACCCCCCCTTATTCTTTTGCAATGGTTTATTTGTGTTTTTTTAGTGTTGAGCGCAAGCTCTCATGTTTTGGTTGTCGTCCCCTCTTCTTTCGTCTTCTATCCGGATACCCCGGGGTATCCTGCATACAAGAAGAAAGAACGGGGGAAAATAAAAAAAGAGCGGTTATTTTTCGCGATGATAATACAGCTCAAAATACACATCGCAGAGTTTTCCCTCTGCAATCGTATATTTTCTAAAATCATTCCCGTCATTCAGCGTATATTCACCTTCTGTATCCCGCTCCCAGAACAGATCATACTGACGTTTGAGCGTCCCGTCACCGGAATCATACCAGAACTCCGACACCGTCCCGTCATCTGCAAACACATACGTCAGCTGAAAAAACATTCCTCCGTCAGCATACTCCTGATCTGCATGCCAGATACCTGTGATCTCATCATTTTTCGGGTCCATATAACCAAGTTGTATGCAAATCATGGTGTATTAATATTTGCGCCATTGTAGGTCCGCTGGAATGGGTTTGTTGATAATGTAAAAAAACACCAATATTTTTCAGGTTATTCGCTCGATACTCTTCAAATAACTGATAAAAAATTCGTAGTTAAAGCCAGTATTATAGGTAAGCGCGTCCAATAATAGTGTATGAAGTACACAAAACTCATACTCGCCGTTTTGGCAGTGATCATCGCTGGCGTAATCGCAGCAGGCTGCATCGCTCCGCAAAACAGCCAGACACCTCAGGGAGAGTGGATCCTTACCGGTATAGGTTCGGACAACACGCCCGTGATCGGCATAATCTCTCTAGAAATAACGGACACCGGCATCTCCGGAAACAGCGGGGTAAATGCCTACTTCGGCTCAGTTACCTTCGGTCCTGAAAACAATCTCACCATCACCGGTCTTGGATCGACAAAAATGGCGGGACCTGCAAATCTCATGCAGCAGGAACAGAAATACTACAACACCCTCAAAGCCGTAACCGGCTGGAAGATCATCGACGGGACCCTCACTCTCACTGACAACACCGGATCCGCGCTCCTTACATTTGCCGATGCTGCAAAAAGCCCGGCCGGAACCTGGACGCTTAATTCCGATCCGTCAGTGACCCTGTCCATCCTTCCCGACGGGACCATAAACGGCCGCGCCCCGGTCAACAGCTACTTTGGGACCTACACCCTCTCAGTCAGCAACGGGCTCGCCTTCGCCGGCATCGGCTCGACCCTCATGGCAGGAGACGACCCGCGAATGCAGAATGAGTCGGCCTTCTTCACCGCGCTGAACAACGTATCCGGCTGCAAACTTGAGAACAGCACCCTCCATCTCACCGACAGCGCAGGAGCCGTTCTCCTGACCTTCACCAAAACCCCTGCTATCGTTGGAAAATGGCTTCTTGCATCTGATCAGAATGTTACCCTGCACTTCAATGCCGACGGATCATTAGGCGGACTGGCTCCAGTCAATGTCTACGGCGGATCGTATACGGCCGCAGACAGCACTCTTTCAGTCGGTGACGACATCATCTCGACTATGATGGCGGGAACAGATGAAGAAATGCAGGCTGAATTTGCCTTCTTCGCTGCGCTCAAAGCATCAGCCGGCTACAAGATCATCGACGGAAGCCTGATCATCACCGACAAAGACGGAACAGAACTTCTGGTCCTTCTTCAGGGATAACCTCCCTCTTTTTTCAGACTGTGTAAAAATCGTGCCGCACGTCCATCTTAATCATTCAGAAAAAAAGCAAGCTGATGAAGATCAGCAGAAATGATTCAGTCGTAACGTTTCGGCGTACATGCATGTCCGGCGATAAACTCGCGGATCAGGTGCGCTGCGACCATCGCCGTTTGCCCCGCATCATTTGGGAGGACCTCTACATAATCAAAGCCGACCGCCTGTTTTGCCAGGGCGCGGATCACCTCACGCACATCACCCGGGGTAAGTCCGAACGGTTCGGGCGTTCCAAGACCCGGCGTCAAACAGCTGTCGATCGAATCTGCATCGATCGAAAGATACAAAGACTCTGTTCCGACAAGCTTTGCAACGTCAGCCAGTACAGAACCGATCCCCCTGCTTTTCACCTCATCCGCCGTAAAGACATGATACATCTCCCGTGCACGGACAAACTCCTCCCTCGATCCGCTGCGCGCTCCGATGATGATGATTTGTGAAGTAACGTCATGCACCCGCGCCGTCACGCAGTCATGATTAAACGGCGACCCGCGATACTCATCCTGCATATCAAGATGGGCATCACAGACAACATACCAGGTTGGCTGCAGAGCTCTCACCGCTCCGATCGTTACTGAATGCTCTCCGCCCATCATCACCGGGATCTTTTCATCTTTGATAAGATCCAAAACAACATCCTCCACCTGATCGACAACCAGATCCGGCAGACACTCTGCATACAGATCACCCATGTCGTGAAACGGGATATCTGGAAGTTCTATATCATAATAGGGATTGTAGGTCTCGATATTATAGGAGGCTGCACGGATCGCCGCCGGCGCATCCCGGCATCCCGGCTTATAAGATGTTGTTCCGTCAAAAGGGACGCCGAATATTCCATATGCTGCGTCAGAATATGCAGTTTCCGCATCCGCAAAAAGAGTGTTAGAAAAAGACTGCATAGATGGAATTATTGTGCAGTCTTAAAGGTCAAGCTTGCGCTTGCCAAGCGACTCGATGTAAGGAACTTCCTGAGCCGGCTGGAATGATGCCAGAACGTGTGCGTCCTCTACAATTAATTCAAAGTTATTGAAGTCTTTCATATCCATGAACGTGACAACGTTTCCTGCGATCGTCAGGATCTGTCCGGTCTTTCTCTCAACGATCGGTGCATAGACCGTCGCCGATGTCGGTGAGACGACTGAGCGTTTCTGTCCGTCGAAAAGACCGACTACATCTAAACGCGCCTTAGCTGCTCCGTGTTTTCCTGGTTTGGAGATGGAGATGCTCTGGATCTTGCATGGTTCATCGTCGACGACAACGTAACGACCTTCTTTCAGTTTTCCAACTTCAGTCTGTTCCTTCATAGTATATCTCTCTAAGTATGGGAGGTAATTGCTTATGAGTGTTACTACACCCCGTGGGCGGGCAAGTATTCATGTGGATATCCCGCCAATAGAACTAATACGTATGGATCCCGCAGAGTTTCTTTCAGTTTGCGATAAAATCGCGCCCATGGTTGAGGAAGCGCTGGCTCCCCTCATCGGGACAGAGTACGGCGCCGCAGAACTCTGCATGGGTGCGGACAACACCCCGACCGAACGTCTCGATAAAATCGCCGAAGATATCATCCTCGCTGTGTTCCGGTCACGAAAAGTCTGCAGAGCCGTCCTCTCTGAAGAAGCCGGCCTGGTCACCGACATTGGCGGAGAATCCGGTCTCGCCTATCTCGATCCGGTCGACGGCTCATTCAATGCCGGCGCGGGCATTCCCTTTTATGCGCTGTCGATCGGATTATCCGAAGGAGGGGTCATGACCGCAGGTTATGTCAGAAATCTCGCGAACAAAGAGACCTTCACGGCGATCCGCGGCAAAGGCGCCTTCCTTGACGGACGCCCGATCCGTGTTTCGAAAAAAGCCGAGCTGAACATCTCGGCAATGAGCATCTACGCACGTGCGCCGGAGATGATCTCCCTTCTCGAAAAGGGTATGCGTACCCGCCGGGGACGAAAACTCGGCGCCTCTGCGCTGGAACTCTGCTATGTCGCCTGCGGAAGGCTCGAAGGATTTTTAGATCTTCGCACAACCCTGCGGATCACCGACGCCGCCGCCGGGATGTTCATCTGCGAAGAGGCCGGAGGCATTGTTACGCAGCCTGACGGATCGCCGGTTGCGTTTCCCGATGATGTATGCGCCGGCCGCCCTCTCCTCGCGGCCAACCCGGTGATCCACGCAAAAGTGTCAGAGATACTGAGGTCAAAATGAAGATCTGTATCGTATCCCGGATAGATTATAAAGAGCCGGTCGAACTTGCCCAGTCGATCGGTTGGATGCTTCGCGACCTGGGTCACGAAGTCGTGTATGAACAGTCGGTTGCCGCCGAACTCGGCTATACGCCTGTCTCGCTGTCGGAGGATTTCTCAGCCGATCTTATCGTCGTTCTCGGCGGTGACGGCAGTGTGCTCCGGACCATCCGGATGCTGGACCGCCAGGTCCCTGTCGTCGGGATCAACCAGGGGCAGGTCGGGTTTTTAACGGATATCGAACGGGACAAAGCTGAAGAGATCCTCACCTCCCTTTCCCTGCCGCTCCCTCTTGATCCCCGCATGCGGATATCCATAGAATACAACGGCAGATCCGTCGGATCGGCGCTCAACGAGGCGGTCATCGTGACCTCCCGGCCGGCAAAGATCCTCAAGTTTGAGGTGTTCATCAACGGAAAACAGATCGATGAGTTCCGTGCGGACGGGCTGATCATCGGGACGCCGACCGGTTCGACCGCCTATGCGATGAGTGCCGGCGGGCCGATCGTCGACTCGACGATCGAAGCGATGCTTTTAGTCCCGCTTGCTCCCTACATGCTCTCTTCGCGCCCGTACCTGATCAACTCTAAAAGCGAAGTCGAGATCCGCCTTGTCTCCGTCAAACCCGCGCTGCTGGTGATCGACGGTCAGGATCAGTATGAAATCGGTGAAAATGCCAGACTGCTCATCCGAAAATCCTCACAACCCGCTCTCTTCGTCGATGTTGGCAGAGGATTTTTTGACAAGGTCGAGCAGAAACTGCGTCTTCTATGAACGATATTAAATAATCAAATGACGTATTTTACCTCATGACAGATTATGCAAAAATCTCGGCGACCCTTAAGGAAGCCCTTCACCTTACCGGCTCGCCGGTCGCGGTAAAACTCGCATCGTCTCCTGAGCAGATCCCTGCCGGCATCCCTGAGATCGAAGAGACCGTTCGTCATTGTCGGATGGTTTCCCTCGCACGGGAAGGAAAGATCTTTTTTGCACCTGACGCCAAACATCAGTGCGGCGGGGGTGCCTGGGTCCTTGGTCTGCGTGAGATCGGTCCCTCGATGGACTCCGGCGAACACTACCTGAAACTTGGAAAGTACAGTTCGCTTGGTGCAAGCAAACGCACTGTATATAATGTTCCTGCTCTGCCGCTTTCGACTTACGCTACGGTCTATGCCCCCCTGGAAAAAGCAACCTTCGTTCCGGATGTCGTGATCATCTTCGCCAATCCGTTTGCCATGCTGAAACTTGCCCAGTCTACGCTTTTCCGGCTTGGCGGAAGGCTCTATCCTGAGTTTGCCGGCATCCAGTCGATCTGCTCGGATGCGACCGCCTATGTGTATCAGAACGGCGAACCGAACTTCTCTCTCGGGTGTGACGGTTCACGCAAATTCTCCGGCATCGCCGACGAAGAGATGGTCGCCGGTCTCCCGGCCGAGCGGCTGGAAGAGTTGGCTGAAGCCGTTTTGAAGGTCACGACCGCCCCGGGTTCGAAAAAATAACTCCCCTTTTTTTACCACAAGCCGGTGATCCATCCGTAGATCCCGTACACGACACAGCCGATCGCCACGATCATCAGCACGATGTACATCAGACTCGGTCTTGTCCTTTCATCCGCATCCATACAACCATGTTGTTTGTCTGACGATATAAGGCTCCCGCAGAGCAAACTATTAAACGGCTGAAACAAATTATTAAGACGATGATTCATATTCGACGAGATGTCTGCGGATACTGCGGAGCCTGTGTTTCCGTCTGTCCGAGAGGGGCCCTCGAACTCATCGATGCCTATCTGACCGTTGACGAGACCCTCTGTAAAAGCAAATGTAAGATTTGTTCTACGGTCTGCCCGCTTGGGGCGATCGTACTGGAGGAACAATGAAGGAAGCATACGATGTTTTGGTTGTCGGCGGAGGTCCTGGGGGAGCTCTTGCTGCAAAGGCCGCTGCCGAGCAGGGTCTTTCCGTTCTCCTCGTCGAAAAACGCCCGGCAATCGGGGCCCCCGTCCGCTGTGCGGAGGGTATCGGCAAGGAAGCGCTGGCAGAGTTCATCGATCCCGATCCGAAATGGATCGCTGCTGATCTCGACAAGGCGGTTTTGATCGGACCTGACGGAACGAAGTTCACCATCGGCGGCGAACATGCCGGAGGAAAAGTCGGCTACGTTCTTGACCGGAAGGTCTTCGATCGTGAACTGGTCTGGCAGGCCGCCGAGGCAGGCGCCGAGATCCAGGTACACGCTCGTGCGTCCGCTCCGATCATGATCAACGGCAAGGTCTCCGGCGCTGTTATCCATCAGCATGGAAAAACCTATGAAGTCCGTGCCAAAGTCGTTATTGCGGCCGATGGTGTCGAGTCGAAGTTTGCCAAATGGGCAGGTATCAACACGACCGTTCCGCTTGCCGAGCTTGAGACCTGCGCCCAGTACATCGTGAACGATATCGACATAGACGAACGGGCAAATCTGTTCTACTTCTCATATACGGACGCACCTTGGGGATACATCTGGGTTTTCCCGAAGGGTCACCGGTGTGCGAATGTCGGTATCGGCATTGCCGGCACGAAATCCGGCGAAGGGCACCGTGCGAAGGATTATCTCGACAGGTTCATTGCCCGCGAGTTCCCGAACGGAAAGATCACCGAGCTGATCGTAGGCGGCGTCTCCGTCTGCAAGCCGCTGGAATGCACGGTCGCCGACAATCTGCTCATCGTCGGCGATGCCGCCCGTTTATCCGATCCGATCACCGGCGGAGGTATCTACAATGCGATGTACACCGGAAGGCTTGCGGGCGAAGTTGCCGCATCCGCGCTGAAAAAGGGGGATACCTCGAAAAAAGCGCTGATGGTGTATGACGAGACCTGGCGAAACGGCCACCTTGGTCATGCCCTTGCAAGAAACTATGCGGTAAAAGAGGCGTTCATCAAAATGGATGATGCGAAGTTCAACTCGATCGTCCATTCGATGACGGATCTTTCTCTTGATGAGATCACGGTCAAATCACTGGTGATTGCAATATTCAAGGCAAACCCCTGGCTCGCTCTTGAGCTGCCGCGGTTGCTTCTCACCCTCTAAATCTTTTTTTATGTCCAGATGATGTCAGGCATCTCCCGCAGCGGGATGTTTTTGAATGTGTATTTTGGGTGACCGGCAAGGAGTGCGAACTGCGCTTTGCAGGTGTCAGGAATGCCGAGGGTTTTTGTAAGCTGCGGGAATGCGCCCAGAAGGATCATGACAAATCCTGCCCAGCAGGTCCCGAGCCCGATCGACGGGGCATAGATATCAGCATAGGTGAGGGAGATGATGCTGTCGACAAGACCCAGGTCCTCTTTAGGATCGGCAGCTGCGATGAGAAGCGCGGGGGCGTTTCTGCAGACAACATCGTTTCCTGCATCCAGTTTCCGGAGAAGTCCGGATGCGAGCCCGTACATGCGGTGTTCCTTTGGAACCGTTCTGAGGAGTTCGGCGGCTGCGGAGACGAATGCCTTTACTTTTTCCGGGTCATTGACGACGATCCAGATGACGGGATGTGCATTACATCCTGACGGCGCATGGGCGGTTATCGCGATGAGTTCTTCGCATTCGTCGTCTGATACGGGCGTGTCTTTCCAGCGGCGGATAGACCGGCGGCTTTTGAGATGGCGGGCAAGGATCTTTTGGTCGGCGAAACCAGCCGGTTCGGTTTCCAGATCGATATGCATGGCGCCGGTCGGGCAGACGGCTATGCAGTGTCCGCAGGATATGCAGTCAGGTCCGGGATGGACGACCGGGGAGGCGTCTGCATCCTGCCGGATAATGTTGTTTGGGCAGATGTCAGTGCACGATCCGCAGGTGGTGCAGATCCCGTAGTTTATCATAATATGGCCGGAAAGGTTGGTCATATGCTAGTATTGGACTGCGGATAAAAAAAGTGTGCGGTCAGAGGTTTTCTGCCGCGGCGATGAAAGGTTTGGCGCCGGAGACTCTTCTGAAGAGTTTGAGCATCCACTTCTCTTTCCAGGTGTAGTTGAAGCTTCCTCCGGATGCATTCGGGTGCCCTCCTCCGCCGAACTGTCTGGCTATCAGGTGGCTGATCTCCGGAACACTGCGGAGAGAGAACTTTCCATTGTCGAAGACAAGAAGTTCGATGTCGGTTTTCAGCTGCCTGCGTGCTTCTGCTGAGGTCTCGCTTGGGTAGCCGTAGGCCGGCATAACGGCGATCGTGTATTTTCCCCGGTATATTTTCGCGGCTCTGATGCTTTTTTTCATACACTTGTTTTTGTCGTGCTCGATTTTCTCAAAGATGCGGGAGACTTCTTCGTCGATGATGATTCCTTTCGCGAGTTTGTCCCGGATGAGTCTGAGGTTTTCCTGTTTGGAGGTGACGATGCCGAGTTTTGCGGATCTTGGGTCCTGGTGTTTCCAGAGGTCGTAGTCACATACAACGCCGGCAACTTCGCGTGCGCTTTGATTGTCTTTGGCAAAGACCGAGGCAACGACGCCGGTGGCACATTTTGTCGTGTCTACGATGAGGGTCTGGACAAATGGTATGACCTTGTGTTTTTCCGCCTCGGTCCATTTGTGGTGGTCGTACCACTGGATGATCCAGCCTGCTGCGTGGGCTTTTCGTATCTGGTCTTCGACGCCGTTTTGATAACCGAGATCGCTGATGATGAGGGTGTCTCCTTTCCCGTTGCATCCGCCAACCTGCGCGAGAAACCAGCCGAACCGCCCGACGGATGAGAAGAGGGTGAGGATCTCGTCGCCGAATGTCATCCGGCAGACCGCATCCGATCCTGCGGCGTCCAAGTCGTTATGGGTCAGGTGGACGATATGTGTGGTTCGTCCGACGATTTTTTCCTGAAGGGTCTGTTTATTGGTTCCGTTTTTTGTATTGGCGCTCTTGACCATTGTGTAGTAGTGGGTTTTTGGAATGGATAAGGTGTTTGAGAGATGCAATCAGATTATTATAAATAGTTATTATGCTAACATTAGTTACGCAAGAGCCTTTATAGCTCAGTCGGGAGAGCGCCAGACTGAAGATCTGGTTGTCGCCGGTTCAATTCCGGCTGAAGGCATGCTATTGTCCTTTTTTTAAATTGTGATCAACGCTATTTATGTGATTTGTTGCTCGTCGATATTTTCGCGCAAGTTCTATTAAAAAAAGTAAAAATTATGAATACATCCCGTCGGGAATCGGCGTGAGCTTTGCGTTCCTTCCCTGTTTCACCGCCGTTATCGCCTGAACAAAATCCTCTCCGGAGATCTTTGTCCTCCCTGCCCGGACGGCGTTCATACCTGCCTCAACACAGATGGCCATAAGCTCAGATCCGTTCATATTCTCCGTCTCCTTCGCGATCTTCTCCAGTGAAACGGTCCTGTTCAGATGCATCTTTTTTGTGTGGATAGCAAGGATCATTCTCCGTCCCTCCTCATCCGGAAGCGGGAACTCAATGATCCGGTCGAATCTTCCCGGGCGGAGCAGCGCCTGATCCAGAATATCCATCCGGTTCGTCGCCGCGATGATCTTCACATTTCCCCGGGTATTGAACCCGTCAAGTTCGGATAACAGCTGCATCAGTGTCCGGTTCACCTCATGATCCCCGGCTGAATACGCTTCATTGCTGCGTGAGGAACCGATCGCGTCGATCTCGTCGATGAATATGATCGCCGGCGCCTTTTCCCGTGCAAGGGCAAACAGCTCTCTGACGAGCCGCGCCCCCTCTCCGATATACTTCTGCACGAGTTCGGACCCCACGACCCGGATGAATGCGGCGTTCGTCTCATGAGAAACCGCTTTTGCGAGCAGCGTCTTTCCCGTACCCGGCGGACCCACAAGCAGGACCCCTTTCGGCGGCTCGATGCCCACCTTTTCAAACAGCTCCGGTTTCAGGAGCGGGAGTTCCACCGCTTCCCGGAGAAGGATCTTCTGCCGGTCGAGTCCGCCGATATCCTCGTAGTTCACCTCAGGCGCCCTCTCCACCTCCATACCCGAGATCATCGTATCATATTTGTTCGGCAGCACCTCTACAAGAACAAACGACTGGGGATGCAGAGCGCACTGTCTTCCCGGAACAAGCTCCGCTGAATTGACTGTCTCGCTCACTTTCGAAAGAAATTGCGGGCCTGTCGTGCTTCGAACGATGACCCGGTCACCGGATGCGAGCGCCTCAATCGTTCCGATCACCAGCGGAGGAGTGCGATATTGTTCCAGCTCGCCTTTGAGTTTTTTTGCCTCGCGTTTATACTGATCCCTTTCCGATTCCACAGCTGCCGACTGCAGTCTGAGCTGCCGGACCGTCTCACGCAGCTCATAGTTGCGTCCCTCGAGGGCAATATTGGTCTTTCTGAGTTGTGCAAGCTCCTCTGATGAAATAACCGGTTCTACCGAGATGGTCGGCTTGATCACATCCGGGTCGTCATCCTGCCCTGGTTCAGTCATGGTATTACCCTATGTTTGGTATATCTGATGAATTGAGTAAAGTATCTTTCGGAATGCCGTATCTGGTGTTTTGAGGAAAATGCTGAAAAATCATCTGACTGCGGACCCTTCGGCTGTCCACTGATTGCCGGATAGGAAAAGGGTTAATGTATGCGAGGGAAAATATAGATGAGCGAGTATATCATGCAGACAGAATATTGTGAGTTATGCGGGGCAGCAATGACAAAGAAAGGCAAACTGGTGCAGATCGAGGGGGCTAAACCCATGAGGGTTTGTGATAAGTGCGCCAAACTCGGTACCGAGGTCCAGGCTCCCCGTGCTCCGGTCCAGTCGTTCGGCCGCCCGACGGTCGTGACGAAGACCCCCTCAAAGGGAAGTCAGCAGCAGGCGAACCGCAAGCGGGATATGTTCGATTTCATCGAGGGCGATATCGTTGAGGATTATCCTCAGAAGATCGCAGCCGCCCGCCTGGCAAAGGGTTTTTCCCAGAAGGATCTTGCGTTTGTTTTGAAGATGCAGGAGGGAGATATCAAGAAGTTCGAACGCGGCGACCGTGCGCCGACCGAGGCGGAACGAAAGAAGCTTGAGAAGGAACTTGACATCGTGCTTCTGGATACGGCAGATGATGATGATAAACTGCAAAAGGGCGGGGTCGCGTCGACAACGCTCGGAGATGTTCTGCAGGTGAAGAGGAAATAATGTCGTCGCCGCTTATTCTTGTGAACTTCAAGTCATATCGTGAAGGCGCGGGCAATTCGGCAGGGCAGATCGGTTCTGCCGCGGAGCTCGTTATGCAGGAGTCAGGGGTCACGATCGGGGTCGCTCCGCAGTTTGTGGAGCTGCACCCGTTCTGCAGGCATTACGAGATCCCGGTGTATGCTCAGCACATCGATGCGGTGGAAGGGGCATTCACCGGCAGGATCCCTGCATTCACCGTGCGGGCGGCGGGCTGTGTGGGTTCGCTGATCAATCACTCGGAACGCCGGCTGACGATCGCGGAGATCGAGGCATGCGTGGAGGCGGCGAAGTTCAATCATCTGGAGTCGGTGGTCTGCACGAATAATGTGGGAGTTTCCGCGGCGGCGGCGGCGTTTTCGCCGACATATGTCGCGGTCGAGCCGCCGGAGCTGATCGGATCAGGAATCTCGGTCACAAAGGCGAATCCGGATATCATCAGAAACTCGGTCGCTGCAGTGAAACGGATCAGCCCGGAGGTGAAGGTCCTCTGCGGTGCAGGCATCCAGTCGGGTGAGTGCGTGAAGACCGCGGTCGATCTTGGAGCGGACGGTGTTCTGCTGGCTTCAAGCGTGGTGAAGGCAAAGGATCCGGAGGCCGTGCTCCGCGATCTGGTGTCTCTGCTGTAAAATACTCTGATCTTCTTTTTTTGGTCTGATTTTATCCCCGGGTAAATGATTAAGGGGATTGGGCGGTCAACAATAATTATGATGAAATGACTGCAGGAATACTCCTCTGCGGAGAGATCAGATGAACACTGAGGATAAGCCGATCATCGCGGCGTTTCCTTTGCGGGGAGAATGGCTCTCTCCAAACACGCCCGGGACAAAAATACCGAGTCACGGCACAGACCGGTTTGGAACACGCTATGCGTATGACTTTATTCAGGTGGACTGGAAGAGAAAGGGCAATCCCGCCTATCGCGTGAGTTTCCTGCACTATCTTCTCTTCGGGGTCCCCTTAAAGGAGTATTACTGCTGGGGCCAAAACGTGTATGCGCCGTGCGGCGGGACCGTTCTCCGGGCAGAGGACGGCTGCGAAGAACGGCCGCGCACGCATTTTCTCTCGGACCTTGTCAACGCATACAAAAATGCGCATTATTTCGATCCGGCAAAGGACGATGTACAACAGGTTGCGGGCAACTACATTATTCTGCAGTGCGGCAAAAATGTCTACGCTGCGCTCGTCCATCTTCAAAAAGGATCGATCTCTGTTACTCCTGGACAGAAGATCAGCAAAGGGGATCTGCTTGGAAGAGTAGGTCACTCCGGCAATTCGTTTGCTCCCCATCTGCATTTTCAGCTTATGGACAGCAGCGACATAGCGACGGCAAACGGCATTCCGTGTGCGTTTGAAAAGTATGAGGTCTGTCAAAACGGCGTATGGATCCCGGTTTCTAACGATATTCCGACAAATAAAGACAAAATCAGGGCGTCTCCGCAATCATTCTGATCAGGATGTTCCCCCTCTTTTCTGCCGTTATCACGGCCTCTCCAAAGTATGTTTTTGGAAACTCTTCATTATTAATATATTTGTCGATAATATGATTAGTATACAAAAGATAGCGAGGTAAAAAAACATGTATTGTCAGCAATGTCAGGAATCAAAAATCCCCGCCTGCTCCCTTGGAGGCGTATGCGGAAAAAGCAAAACGACCGCCGCATATCAGGACGCCGTCCTCTATGCCCTCTCGGGACTTGCCTACCGGCTTGAAGCAGCCGGAAAAATCGTCGACCCGTTCGCTGCAGAAGTTCTCTTCGCAACGCTCACCAACGTCAGTTTCGACAACGCCCGCTTTTCTGTCTATCTCGAACGGATCATAGCCCAGAGAGACAGACTTCCCAAAGTCGCAGGCGAACCAAAGGAATGCTCCTGGAACCCGACTTCCGAAGAAGACATCCTCAGCGCAAAAGAGATCTCCCTTGACGCAATCGAAAATGCAGACATCCGCTCTCTGTATTCTCTGCTTCTCTTCGGACTCAAAGGTCTTGCAGCCTACTACTCCCATGCAGTCGTCCTTGGAAAAACCGACGACACCATTCTTTCGTTCATCACCAAAGGTCTTGCCTCCCGGTCAAAACCGCTCTCGGCGGATGAAAGGACCGCGCTTGTTCTCGAATGCGGAAAGGTCGGCGTCACCTGCCTTGCCCTTTTGGACACGGCAAACCACGCATACGGCGTCCCTGAGATCACCAAAGTCAACACGACGCCCGGAAACCGCCCGGGGATCTTAGTTACTGGTCACGACTTAAAAGACCTCAAAGACCTCCTGCAGGCAACGCAGAATGCCGGCATCGACATCTACACCCACGGCGAAATGCTTCCGGCGCATGCCTATCCCGCATTAAAAAAGTATCCGCACCTCAAAGGAAACTACGGAACCTCCTGGGCCAACCAGAGAGCGGAGATGGCGAAATTCAACGGCCCGATCCTGTTTACGACCAACTGTCTTGTGCCGCCCGGACCGGAGTATAAACACCTCGTGTTCACAACCGGCGCCGTCGGCTTCCCCGGATGTCACCACATCCCCGACTCGCCGAACGGAAAGGACTTCTCGCTCCTGATCGATCTTGCCCGCAGAGCTGCTCCGCCTACCGATCTGCACACGCCGGAACTTCTTACCGGCTGCGCCCACGAGGCGGTACTTTCGCTCGCCGGCAAAGTGATCGAACTCATCAACACCGGAAAGATCAGACGGTTTGTGGTAATGGCAGGCTGCGACGGCAGAGATCCGGCACGAAGCTACTACACCGAATTTGCCAAAGCTCTTCCGAAAGACACCGTCATCTTAACCGCGGGATGCGCAAAATACCGGTACAACGCCCTTGACCTCGGCGACATCGACGGGATCCCCAGGTTTCTCGATGCAGGACAGTGCAATGATTCCTACAGTCTTGTGGTCATCGCCCTTGCCCTTGCAGATGCCTTCAAATGCGGCGTAAACGAACTGCCGATCTCCTACAACATCGCCTGGTATGAACAAAAGGCGGTCCTTGTGCTGCTCGCTCTCCTCTCGCTCGGCGTCAAAGACATCATGCTCGGTCCCTCACTCCCGACCTTCGTTACGCCGGCCGTTTTGGATGTCCTCGTCAAGACGTTTGGTCTGCAGCCTTCAACGACCGTTGATGCCGACTTACAAACCCTTAAGTGTGTGTAACCACACACTTCCCTATTTGGAACAGGATCATGCTGAGAAAAATCATCAGAATCGACGAAGAAAAATGCAATGGATGCGGAGAGTGTGCCAAGGCCTGCCATGAAGGCGCTATCCAGATGGTTGACGGCAAGGCAAAGCTCGTTTTCGAGAACTACTGTGATGGTCTTGGCGACTGTCTTCCCGTCTGTCCGACGGACGCGATCTCGTTTGAAGAACGGGAAGCCCCGGCATATAACGAAGCTGCCGTGAAAGAGGCAAAAATGAACGCACCCGCTCCCCTTCCCTGCGGATGTCCCGGGACCGAATCGAAGGTCATCAAACGCGAGCAAACCTGCAATGTCGACGCTCCCTCTCCACAGTCCAGCCAGCTCTCTCACTGGCCGGTGCAGATCAAACTTGTTCCGGTCAATGCCCCGTATTTTGACGGCGCACATCTGCTGATCGCGGCGGATTGTACTGCCTATGCGTACGGGAATTTCCATAATGAGTTTATCCGGAACAAGACGGTGATCGTCGGCTGCCCGAAACTGGATGCGGTCGATTATACCGAAAAGCTGACGGCGATCATCAAGAATAATGATATCCAAAGCATGACCGTTGTCAGAATGGAGGTCCCGTGCTGCGGAGGTCTCGAAGCAGCTGCCAAGAATGCTCTCAAAGCCAGCGGGAAGTTTATTCCCTGGCAGATCGTGACCATCTCAACGGACGGCAGGATCATTTCGTGAACCGGAAACGAACCTGGTTCAAGTAATTTTTCACGCTCCTCCTAAACACAGTGAAGCAGACGGATATCTCCGGTCTGCAGCCTTTTTTTCGTCGCTTTTGAAAGTCACCAGCCTTTTGGATGTCTGATTTATCACACAAACCTTTATCTTTGTATAAACGAATGGGGAAATCAGTCCAAGATTGTGCTGAATGACCGAGTATTTGCATGAGAGCGCTGAGGACTGAGGTTACAAAAATGAGCACATTATTTGATTTAACCGGCAAAGTGGCCGCCGTTACCGGCGCCTCTTCAGGTCTTGGTCTGCAGATGGCAAAAGCGCTTGCCCGTCAGGGAGCCGATGTGGCGCTTCTTGCGCGAAGGATCGAAAAATTACACGAGGCAAAAGCTGAGATCGAGAAAATTGGAGTGCGCTGCCTCCCGGTCCAGTGTGATGTTTTAGATAATGCGCAGATCACTGCGGCTGTTAAAACCATCAAGGATCATTACGGAAAGATCGACATCCTCGTAAATAATGCCGGCATCGGGCTGTTTGCCCCTGCCGAAGAGACCCCTGACGAACTCTGGAACAAAATGGTCGATATGAACCTCAGCAGTGTGTTCTTTGTCGCCCGCGAGTTCGGCAAAGAGATGGTCCGAAATAAGTACGGCAAGATCATCAACACGGGATCGATCCACAGCAGTGTGGCGATGTCGGGTCTGCCGCTCAGCGCCTACTGTTCGACCAAAGGCGCGGTCCTGATGATGACCAAGGCGCTCGCAAACGAATGGGCAAAGTACAATATCACGGTCAATGCGATAGGTCCGGCCTACTTCCCAAGTGAAATGACCGATGCGGTCATAAGCGACCCGGCGTTTCAGGAGGTCGTCAAAACCTACTGCCCTATGCAGAGAACAGGAAGAGAGGGCGAGCTCGACGGTGCTGTCGTCTACTTCGCATCGGATGCATCCAGCTATACTACCGGGCAGCTTCTGTCAATTGACGGCGGCTGGACCGCGATCTAGGTTTGGATCCGGGCGTCCTTACCCATCCTATTTTTTTGCTGAAAAGTTGTGATAAGAGGGAATAATGTGGCTGCGGGCGTGAGGCGGGACCTTGTGGTCCCTTTGTTGAGGCGGGTTGGATGCGGAACGCGGCCGACCTCAGCTGAGCAAACCGATGGTTTGCGGCCAAGCCGATAGACTTGCGAGTAAATCTTTGATTTGC
The DNA here is from genome assembly GCF_000430905.1 of Methanocorpusculum bavaricum DSM 4179. Taxonomy (NCBI): domain Archaea; kingdom Methanobacteriati; phylum Methanobacteriota; class Methanomicrobia; order Methanomicrobiales; family Methanocorpusculaceae; genus Methanocorpusculum; species Methanocorpusculum bavaricum. The sequence continues at coordinate 55,602 of NZ_AUMX01000011.1, read as the reverse complement.
GGCCAGCGACCCGCACGCAAAAAGCAGCCGGCCAAACACCCCGGGAAAGATCCGGGAGTACCGTAAAATGCTTATAACAACCCCTCTAAATTGTTAGTCAATGATACCCTCCTCGTCACTCTCGGAATTTTTCGCAGGTCTACGCAGCATTGGACTGTTGACACGTCTGTTTTCCTGGAAAAAGGTGATACGCCGCGGTGACGACGCATATGCCCGGTATCAGGCCGAAGAAAACGAGGCGGGGAGACGATACCGGGAGATCGAGATCCGGCTCGATCAGCTATCCGGCGAGCTGCAGAGGGAGAGAGGAAAAAACGCATCCCTTGAAGCCTTGCGGGACGCAGAGAGAAAATCCTCTCAGGATACAAGGGACAGATTCGAGGTGACCGCACGGGAACTTGAGATCACCAGAGGAAAACTCTTCGGCCTTGAACGGGCACGTGACGAACAGAGCCTCGCCGAAACCGAGCGCAGACAGGAAGAGAGGGCGAGATACCTAAGCCTGGAATCAGCCTATGCAGAACTCGCCGAACAGCTCAGCCTTGCCAAAGGAAAGATCGCCGCAGTCGAAGGCGCCCGCGAAGAACAGGCCCTCGCCGAAACCGAGCGCAGACAGGAAGAGATGGCGAGATACCGGAGCCTGGAATCAGCCTATGCAGAACTCGCCGAACAGTTCAGCCTCGCCAAAGGAAAAATCGCAGCCCTCGAAAGCCTGAGAGACGAACAGCTGTCCGCCGAAGCCTCCCGGAGAAAAGAAGAAGCCCAAAAATATCAGGAACTCAAGGAAAACCTTGACGAGGTCACCCGCGACCTGATTACGGCAAAAGAGCAGCTCTCCGGTCACGAAAGCGTCCGCGAGGAGCAGGCCGCCGAATACAACCGCAAAATCGAGCGGATCAACACCCTTTACGACCAGCTCAAAAGCGACCGGGAAACGCTCGCAAACGAACAGATGAATCTCCTCGTGAAAAAACAGGAGGAACTTGCCGTCTCCTGGCAGAAACATGAAACCGAAGTTGCCGAAAGCATCCGAACGATCTGCAGAAAGCATGACTTTGTATGGTGCGAGAAGTGCGAATATCCCCACCAGGGAACGCCCGACAATGTTGTGCTGATCGGAAAGATGTACACCATCTTCGACGCAAAAAGCCCGAAAAACCCGGAAGAACTCGAAAACTTCCCGACGTATCTGAAGAATCAGGCCGAAGCGATGAAAAAATACTGCAAACACGACGACGTCAGAAAAGAAGTCTTCCTCGTGGTCCCCTCAAGCACGCTTGATGTTCTGACGACCTATCAGTATGACCTCGCGGAGTATGTCGTCTACGTCATCACGCCTGAATCCCTCATCCCCATCCTCCAGACGCTGCGGCAGATCGAAAACTACGAATTCACCGACACGATGAGTCCCGAAGATCAGGACAAACTCTGCCGGTTCATCGGCAAACTTTCCCATGCGACCAAACGCAAGATCCAGATCGACACCTACTTCTCCCGGGAACTCATCGATGCCTTACGGGGCATCGACATGATCCCGCAAGACTTCGCCACCGAGATCGGCAAATACGAACAGAAAGCCAAACTCAACCCGCCGATGGAAAAACGCGTCAAAATGATCGAGATCGAAGACGTGGAAAACGAAGTCAGAAGAATGGAAACCGAGATCGCCGTGAGAACGGCGGTCGGCGAATGATCATTTTTTCCGCTCTGCAGTCATCAGAGCGTTTTTGATTATCCCGGCAAGTATCGGATTATTTGTATGCGATGCCTCTTTGAGCGCCTCGATCACCGGCTCACCGCCGATACTGCCAAGAGACGCCGCCGCTGCGGCGCGGATCCCTGGTTTGGGGTCGGCAAGACAGGAGATCAGCGCCGGAACCACGTCAGGCCTGTCTGAACTGCCGAGAGCGGATGCGGCCGCACGGCGGACACCCGGTACCGGATCGGCAAGCAGCGGAAGAAGGGTATCTTCCAGCCTGAGCTTTTGTTTGCGGATCGTCTCCGCAGCAGCCGATCTCACCGAGGGGTCAGGGTCGCCGCATAATTCCGTGAGAACAGGAACCTCCGCGGTCACCGAGGCAAGGGCGCGGCGGACATAGGGCGAAGGATCGGCCGTAAGGCTGCCCGGAGTCAGGGCGTCCAGAACATACACGCCTGCCGCGCGGATATCCTCGCGTTCATCGGCAAGCGAAGCAAAAACCGCGGAAAGCTCATCTTCGATGAGCTGTCTGCCCCGCAGACCGGAGAGTGCCGCCAGCCTGATCGCGGGAAGATCGTTCAGCGCTGAGACTAGTGTTGGAACGACCGCCTGATCATGATAGACCCCTAGCGACATGACCGCGATCTCGCGGATATCAGATTCCGGCGACGAAGCCGCAGAGATCAGCGCGGGGATCGCGGCAGGGACACGGAACTGGCCAAGCGCCTGGACCGAGGCATACTGCGTCGTCATATCGTTTGAGGAGATCGCCGCAACCAGCGTATCGACTGCCGGCTGTCCGCCCTCCATAAAGAGCATGAGCGCGGCTTCCCTGACCCCGAGATCCTCATCTGCGAGATAGGAAAGATACTGCGCATACTCAAGCTCGGCAGAATAATTTCGCAGCGCCCAGAGCATAACGCGCCGGGTCAGCGGGTCGTTCTTTTTCAGGGCGGCCAAAATAAACTGAAGGGATGCAGGATCGTGCAGGGCACAGATCTTATTGGCTGCCTCCTCCTGCCTTGCGGTATCATCACTCCTGATAGCGGCGATAAGCTCGTCAAAGGCAGTTTTTTTCATAGAAACTCAGTTCTTAACGTCGGTCACTTTGATGAGATGCCAGCCGAACTGGGTTTTGACCGGGCCCAGGACATCGCCCGCATTAGCCTTGAAACATGCTTCTTCGAAGGGTTTGACCATCTGGCCTTTGCCAAAGTAGCCGAGATCCCCGCCGGCGTTGCCTGACGGACACTGCGAGTAGAGTTTCGCGAGTTTTGCGAAATCATCACCGGCTTTGATCTTCTGCATGATCTCTTTTGCTTCAGCTTCGGTCTTTACTAAAATGTGGGATGCTTTTACCCGTACCATACTTCTATCATATCGTGTTCACGGCCAATAAGCTCTATGGTTTCCAAACGTGATCAAGGATTGATCGGGAAGCTTCCACGCCGCCGTCCAGATAGGCGGCCCCCATCAGCGCTTCGAAGCATTCGGCTGAAACGCGGCCGCTTGTCCATATCTGCATGCGGAGTTCGCCTTTGCCCCATTTCATATATGCCGGCAGGCCGATATCCTCGGCAAGCCGGCGGACGACGCTCATATTCACCAGGTCGATCTTTTTTCTGGTGATCTCGCCTTTGTCAAACTCTCCGTCCCCGATAAGCCGGCAGATCACGATCAGATCAAGGACCGCGTCTCCAAGGACCGCGAGCGAGTCCATGGTATCATGCATGGAAAGCTCATTTTCCCGGGCATACGCGGTTCGCGTGAGGGCATGGGTGAGCAGGTCGACGTTTTTAAACGTGTAGCCGATCTTTGCATACAGGTCAGAGTAGTTCATGCCGATCTCCCGTATTGATTGATGAGCTGGATCAGCTGGGTGAATCCTTCCATTTCCATGGTCAGAACCCCGGTCAGGTCCATACCCATACTGGTTTCTCCGTCGGCCGAGAGGGTCTCGGGACCGCGGATAACTCTGCGGTCGAGAAGAAGCTCGGCCTCGGGGTCGTGGACGAATGCCCGGCCGGGGATGATGACCGTTTCTTCAAGGGTTTCCGGGTCCAGTTTTTTCAGATCGTCGATCGTGATGAGGCAGGAGATCTCCTTGTCCACAGGGACGACCATGCCTTCCGGCGCTCCGCATGCGCCGAGTATCTCTCTGATGTACGGGGCGGCGATACTCCCGGTGATGACCGAAACGCGGCCGGTGATCCGGGGCAGATGAGCGAGGAGCTCAGGCTCGTTTCGGATCGCAAACGGCGAGTCAAAGGCAGGATCATACAGAGGGGTCGCGGATAACCGCAGAGCCGGGAACCGGGCCGCTGCTTCGCTGACGATATCCCGGAACTCTTCCATGGTATGGACCCGCTGGTTTTCGATGACGGGGGCGTTGTCGAGGATGAGCCCCTGGTCTTCCCGGTTGGCAAATCTCATCAGAATGACGCCTTTGACGCCGATCTTTTCGAGCCAGGCAAGCGTGGTCCGGAGAACTTCCCCGTCGTTGACGTCGGGAAGAATGACGAGAGCCGCGTATACGTCGATTTTTGCCGCCAGCCGTTCGATGACTTCAAGGGAGGCTTCGGGGGTCGGATCATGCATGTATTTTTTCCGAAGGGCAGGGTCGCTCGCGAAAATCGTGAAGGAGATCTCCTTCATATTATTTTCGATCATGAAGTCGGCGATGTCCGGCGTGTCGAATCCTTTTCCGCTGGTGTAGCCGATGTGGAGAGGGACATTGAGGGATCCCAGGATCTCGATAAGCGGGGTGAACTCAGGGTAGCAGCTCGGGTCACCTCCTCCCGATATGGTGATCTTGGTTATATCGCCGGAGATCATCTGGAGATCGGCAAGGAAGTGATCGGCCACGTCTTTGAGCGAGTAAAAGCCGGCGTACTCTTCTTTTACGCCTTTGGCACAATACTCGCAGCCTTTTTTGAACGGCATGCAGTATCTGCAGCCGAAGGGAGGTACATCTTTTGCATGCTTAAAGTAGCAGTAAGAGCAAAATCCCCGGCAGTCTTTGCCGGGTTTTCCTCCTATATCGATCGTAAGATGTACCATGTTCTCTACATATATTGGTTTCCTGGAATATGAAACCACTCAGTTGACGGATCAGGTCAGGTTCTGTTCGGTCCGGATGCGTGTTTTGGTTATTTTCTTTGGAGAAGGATGGCGATGAAGTTCATGTACTTGCCGCCTCCCGCCTCCATGGTTTTGCGATCGCCTTTGGCGTATTCATTATCGGTGGCAAGCCAGTCGTTCCAGACTTCTTCGTTGCTTTCCATTTCATGGATGGAAATGATCTCGGCTTCGTCTGCGGCACGTATTATGTCTTCCCAGTATGCGGCGTCGTGGATGTAGTCGAGTTGTTCGGGTGTCCAGGAGAGGAGGAGCTCGGGCGGGAGATCGTCGTGACAGTCTTTTTTCATACCCGGAACGGCGATGCAGATGTATCCCCCGTGTTTGACGAACGGGAGGAGATGCTCTCCCAGATACGCTTTGTCTCTGCCGAAGTAGTTGTAGGCATCTATGCAGATGACGGCGTCGAAGAGTTCGTGCGGGAAAGGAAGCGCGGTCGCGTCCGCATGGATGGGGAGGATGGTTTCAGCAGTCAGGCCCATCTGTTCGAAGAACCGCATGTTTTCGGCAGGGTCGCTCCAGAGATCTGCGGCGATCACACGGACGCCGTATTCTTTTGCGAGGAAGACTGAGGTGACGCCCTGCCCGCTGCCGAGGTCCATGACAAGGGATCCTTTTTTGAGGCCGATGTCTTTGAGGAGTTCTTCTGTGAGTTTTACGGGGTTTGGCCCCATGATTTTTTGTCTGATCGTTTCTGTGTCGTAGTTTTTGCTTTTGCTATAGTTCATGTCTGTTCACCAATGGTTTTTTTGCTGCGTCGGTATGAAAGCCTGCGCTGCTGACATCATGTTGTGTGAACTGAAGATCTGTGGGGGTTTAAGGGCGCAGAACCGGGTATGCACAGATCTTCTTCGACACGCTCTCCAATTCACCGCAGTATTGTATTGTCATGAAATTCGCCTAGGTGAAATATATTCGTCGTGCTATTATTTGAGAATTTGCTGGATCCGGTCAGGCGGATCGGGGAGCTTTGCCAATATGGCTGGCCGGGGATGAAGGAAGGGGACTTGCCGAAAAGAGCGAGTTGTTGTCAAACGGGTTGTCAAGTATCTGCGGGCGTATTTTGGCAATCGAATCAATATTCTCAGTTTGATTTTAGTATTTGTCAATTTGCCCCATTTGACAAAGGTGTGGAAAGAGGGAGGAACGGATGGTCAGGTTTGCCGGGAGAGAGACACTGCGGGCCTTTCTCTCTCTTTTGCGTAAAATAGTAAAATATAATAATTATTATTATAATTAAAGGTATTTTTGGATTTAAAGGATGATATGGGGTTTGTTGTGTTGTCAAACGATTCGACAAGTATCTGACAAGTCGACAAACAGGTATGTGCGGTCAAACCGGTTGCCTGGTGAAAACTCTATCCGAGATCAAAAAACCGGAGATCACCGTTCAGGCCGTATGATCTCGATACAGCAGCAGTCATATCCTTCTGTCATACACTGGATCTCGGTCACATTGATCTTTTCATTGTAAAACGCGGAAAAGATCGCTTTGAGCATACCGCAGGAGATCGCACAGTTTTTCCCGGAGTCCTTGGGCATGATCATGCATTCATAACAGTGATAGACCTCGATCTGCAGAGGATCCGCGGATCGGACCTTCACCTCCCCAAATCCGTAATGTTTCCAAAACTCGGTGATGTTCGCCAGTGTTTTTTCCAATGTGTCGGCGACCAGATAAACGGCGACCGCCTGCCCCAGGATCTCCCCGCCGCGCATGATCACCGGGTCGATGTTGATGCCCGCTTCACCGAGAGCTACCTTGATTATGTGGGGGAGGATCTCTTTGTAATCGATCTTATCGTATTTTGCATACGCCTGTCTGATGAGTTCGCGAAAATCGGAAGTCCCGTTCTGGGTGCTTGGGGTGATATCCCCGATAAGCGATGCGGTGATCACATAGGTCTTCTTTCGGGCATCCCGCGGATCCGGCACAACTGAGATAAGTTCCCTCATCTCCAGAGAACAGACATACCCGGACACCGTGGATTTTGACAGCCCGGTATACTCCATGATCCGGGAAAAAGAGACCGGCCCCTCCTCTGCAAGCAGGGTGAGGATCTTGTTTCTGATCGGACTGCGTACGGTTATCACCGTACCGTTTTTCGAGTAAATATTCAGGGGTTCTTTGCTGTCCGGTTCTGGCATGGGCTGTCGCTTACTGTATTGTTTTACCCCGCCGTCTTAAGTAGATTGGGAAACCGGCACCTTTCTCCGGGCCGGTACGCGGATCCGTGTTATTCGTCGCTGAAGGGGATCTCCACGGTGGTCAGATCATTTGGCGCGATGATCTCTCCGCTGAAGAACTCTTTTGCGTCCCTGATGTGGCTTGCAGCGGTGATGTAGCGCGAACTGAAATGTACGAGCGCCAGGGTCTTCGGCTTCACAAGAGCCGCCACCTGTCCGGCTTCGCCCGCTGTTGAATGCCAGGCCTCCTTCGCCCGTTCTCTTCCCTCCTCTTCATCGAAGGTCGCTTCATGGATCAGGAGATCCGCATCGCCCAAAAGATCAGGCTGGTTTTTTACCGGCCGTGTGTCTCCGGTGTACACAACTTTTCGACCGCGGCGCCGTTCTCCCATGACCATCTCCGGGGTGATGGTCACCTCCTCACCGTCTTTTTGAATAGTGACCGGTGAACCTCTCTGGAGTTTTCCAAAGAGCGGCCCGGGTTTTACGCCTAAAGCAATAGCGCCTTCCCGGTCGAACCTCCCCGGGCGCATGTCCTCTTCCAGGACATAGCCGACACTTTCCATTCCATGAAATGTTTTGAATGCCGCTACCGAGTAGCCGTCAAATATCATCACATCCCCGTCGGATACTTCGACGGCCGTAAGCTGAAACGGGATCTTCGGCGTCAGCTGATGGATGATATTCACGAACCAGTCGATACCCCGCGGTCCGTAAAGGGTCAGCGGTTCGGCCCTTCCATTGAATGCCATCGTCTCGATGAGCCCGAATATGCCCAGATAATGGTCGGCGTGCCAGTGGGTTATAAAAACGGCATTTACGGTAAATCCGGTCTTCAGCCGCATCATCTGCTGCTGAGCTCCCTCTCCGCAGTCAAAAAGGAGCGTGTCGGATCCGCGCCTGATCATGATGCAGGAAGGATTTCGAAGCGGTGTCGGCAGAGCCCCCGCAGTTCCGAGAAAATGCACGAAGAGTGTTTCACCGGCCATTTATATCCACTTCCGTAAAAACTCGAGGCTTTTCTTCCCTTCTTTCGGGTTGCGTCCCTCGACGACGATGATCTTTCCCTTATATTCCTTCACGATCCTCGGCATGATCTTATCCCAGTTGATGGTGCCGCTCCCAAGGGAGAGGTGCTCATCGTATTTCCCGTGATTGTCGTGGATGTGGAGATGATGCGCCTTAGGCAGAATGATCTTACAGAACTCATCCAGGTTCCCTGTCGTGTTGGCGTGGCCGATGTCAAGCACGAGTCCCATACCTGAAACGCCGTCCACGAATCCTTCCTGTTCGTAGGGATCCCGGCAGAAGAAGTCGTCGAGGTTTGGCATATTTTCAAGACACGCCGTAACGCCGACACGCTCTGCCGTCTCTCCGAGACGGATGCATGCCTTTTTGTGATTGTTCCACGCGGAAGCTCCGTCGAATCTGCTCACCGGGGAGAGATACCCCGGATGGAGAACCACCGTGTCTGTGAGCTGAGCTGCCTGTTCGATACAGACGGTGAATTGTCGGACGGTCTCTTCCCAGATCGGCGTATTGATGGATGCCGGGTTTAAGTCGCTGAACGGGGCATGGACGGAGACGTCCAGTCCGGTTTCTTCGATAACTTTTCTGACTGCAGAGAACGTCTCCGGTTTGTCCAGCCGGTAGTTTCCGTCAGCCGAGATCTCCCATCCGTCGAATCCTACCTCCGCGATCTCCGCGACCCATGACGGATCTTCCCACACCTTTGAGGAGGAGGCAAAGAAGATCTTCACGACAGACCTCCCAGATAACTTCTGATCCGGGATATGAACTCATCGCGGCTCGATTCGTTTTCGATCCGCATGTCCGCCAGTGATATGGCACGGGCAAGTCCGAATGATTCCTCCCGTTCATCGCGGGAGCGAAGCGTCTCCGGCGTAGCGGTGTCATCGCTCCGTCCTCTGTTCTGCATTCTCAAAAGGCGGGTCTCAAAACCGGCTGTGATCGCGAGAAGCGAAAAGTCACTGAACACGGATCTGAAGTAGGCAACTTCGGCGTCCCCCCTGATCCCGTCGATAACAACGATAGCTGAACTGAGTTTTCGCACTTCCTCTGCCGTCAGTATTGCCACGGCGTCCATACCGAGTTCGCTGCGGAGTTTCCGTGCGGCCGCTCCGATGTTCTCATCGGTCAACGCGAGCTCTTCCTGTATGACCTTTCTCCTAATCATATCTCCCATAACTATGACCGGTATCCCCAGTTCATCGGCGATCAGTGAGAATTCGCCTTTCCCGCTTGCGGGATATCCGACAACACCGACGACCTTCATTATCTCGAGAGTATGGTTTTTGCTTCTGCAGCAGTTCGGATGCACTCAATGAGGATGCGGCAGCGTTCCGGTTCCGTCTCGGCGGCGGCACGGGTGCAGAGTTTGAGGATCAGGTCATCCAAGCCTGTGAGAATATTTTCCGGGGCAGGCGACGGGGTCTGATCCGCGGCGGCATATTTCGGGACGATCATCTGAATCTTTTCTTCAGAAGTATTCTGCGCTGGCGCTTCTTTTGGTGTATTGGCACAAACCACGCACATCTTCTTTCCCTTCACATCAAACAGCGGAGAGTCGCATACGGGGCAGGGTTCCGAGAGCATTTTGGCTCCGTTTAGGAGATACTCCGTCATTATATCCTCGGGTTTTTTTGTCATGGCTGGTTTTCTCGTACTAACAGATTAGTTTTCAGAGTATATAATGTCTCAAGAATAAAGGGAGTCTTTATTTTTGCGGAGGTATAACATGAGTTACAGATTTTGGGGATGGGAGCTAAATATGGCAAATCCGGAAGATATGATCAGGCAGTGCATTATGATGCTGCATGCAATGAGTGAAGATTCAACGATTCCGCGGAATATCCGCCGCGTGGCCGATGAGACGATGAAGGTTCTCCAGGATGAGAAGAAGACGATCGGTCTGAGAGCCGCAAGTGCCCTTTCGATGATCGATGAGGTCAGCAATGACTCAAATATGCCGATCCATGCACGGACCCGGATATGGGAGCTTGCATCAACTCTTGAAGCAGTACCCTTTGACTAATCCATTTTTTTGTCTGATTGGGTGAACCGGTCCGCAGAGGTGAATCCGGAATTTTTTGCGGTCTGCATGTGTCTGAGGAGTTCGCCTGCTGCATCTGCCGATGAAACGACGGCAAGCAGTTTTGTTTTTGCAAGATCGATTTTGTTTCCGCAAACACAGGTCTTTGTGGCATACGAGAGATCGGCAACCTGCATCCTTCTGCATTTTGTACAGCCCACTATGGCAAATCCGTCTTTGTTTATCATGGTATTCCCATCTTCTGCAATTGTCTATTTTCTTGATTTTTCGGATATTAAAAGGGAATGCTCTGCGGCCAGACATCTCTCAAACCGGCATGTTTATATTTTTACAAATCCTTCTAGTTAAAGCAGTCAATCCCGACTTAACTCAGATGGTAGAGTGCGCGGCTGTAGAAAGAAATTAACGCCTGCGGGCGTACTGCGCGGCTACCGCGATGTCCCCGGTTCGAATCCGGGAGTCGGGACCATTTTCAAGACGCAATCAATGCCCAAGTAGTGTAGTGGCCTATCATGCAGCCCTGTCACGGCTGCGACTCGGATTCGAATTCCGACTTGGGCGCTTCTTCTTTCGTTTTGATTGTGCGGGATTGACGTGCGGCGTGTTGCCCAAGTAGTGTAGTGGCCTATCATGCAGCCCTGTCACGGCTGCGACTCGGATTCGAATTCCGACTTGGGCGTTTTGTTTTTAGCGATTTTTTGTATTACTTTTCCGACCGAACGGTTAAAAAAAAGATGATGGATTTCAGAGACGCAGACTTTTTGCGTTCATCCATCTTACCCGGATCTTTAACTCATCCTCTGGTGCCGGTCCGGCTGCCAACGCATCCGAGTACATGGAGTATGCTTCGGTAAAGTTTTTCAGCTGTTCAAAGATGATCCCTTTGAAAAACAGGACGAGTGCGCGGTTTTCCGGTCCGGCAGCAAGACAGGCGTCGTAATATCTGAGTGCATCGTAGAGCAGTCCTTCGCCGCGAAGATTGTTCCCCCGCTCGAACAGCTCTTCGGCCGTTCCCGCGGGTTTTCGCCAGTTCCCGGATTTGTACACTTCGGCAGCATACGGCGGAGCAAAAGCTTTGCCGGACTCTTTTGCGATATGGACTTTTGAAAGCCAGATCTGGGTCAGCATTGCGTCGTCATGCAGAAAACACCACTCCTCCGCACGGTACAGACAGTTGCCCGCCTCCTCGTATTTTTTCTGCTGGGCATATGCCTGGGCGCGAACGACCAGAGATGCCGCATCTGCTTCTCTGATTTTGTCTGCTTCATCCACTGTGAGAAGCGCCTCTTCCGGTTTTTCCGCATACAGCTGTGCCTCGGCCTTGAGGACGAGCAGCATCGAGGCGAGGTCTGAGGCTTTGTCTACATCCGCACCTTTCCATTCTGGCAGGATCCGGATGGCTGTGTCCATACAGTCAGCACACTCAGCATATCGGCCAAGCGCTTTCAATATTGAGGCTTTTCCGACATACGTGAGCGGATCGGCCGGGTCCTCTCCGATCGCCTCGCCGTATTTTGCGAGTGCCTCCTCAAACTTTCCGGAGAGAGCCAGCTCCTCTGCTTTTTCAATAAAATCAGACAACTTCCTTACCATCCCGGTGGACCTTTACTCTCCCCTCTTCTACCGAGAGGGTGAATCCGTGCTCATACAGCCATTCACGGGCATTTCCGTGTCCGTGGATCATCAGTTCGACCAGATCGGCCGGTTCATCCACGTCAGTTGACATCCGCATGGAATCGATGATCTCAACAGTAAGTTCGAGCTCCTCGGCGATCTGAAGATGCCTTCGGAACGAGAATCCATAGTATTCCACATGGAACTTCTCGGGCTTTTTAACAAAGATCACGTTCGTCCCGCCGTCGAGGCCCGGGACGATCGCCATATCAGCTTTGGTGGAGATGACCCGCTGGAGACTGCCCGGAGTCACCATCGGGAGATCCGACATGATGATCAGGGAAGGGCAGTGGAACTGCGGAAGGGCCCAGTTGATCGCTTCATTGAGCCCCTCTTTTCGTACTGCCACGAGGGCATCCCGGCACTCATACTTCGATGTGCAGAGGAGTGTGGCGCTGCATCCTGTTCGTCTGACCGCGAGGATCACATCTTCCAGCATTATCCTCGCAAACTCTTCGCGCTCTTCCTGGGTGAGAATAGACGAAAGCCGCGTCTTCGGGTTGACCGGTTTGAACGGAATCAGGGCGTGGAAGTACATTGTTACTACTAATTGGGGTCTTTTTATGATAGATACTTTTCTCCCTAAGGATGCATCATCTGAAATATTTTAACGATATCGCGGGATGGTCCGACATCATGGACGCGGCAGATATCCGCACCTCCCGTAAGCAGACCATATAATACAGCAAGAGAGCCGTACAGCCGTTCATGCGGCGGTTGATTCAGGCAGTCACCGATGAACGTCTTTCTGGACACGGCGGCGAGAAGAGGAAAACCGTATGTTTTCAGTTCCGAAAATCTCCGGCAAAGTTCCCAGTCCGCTTCGCTCGACCGCTCCGTCACCCACTTCCCCACGCCCGGATCCAGAATGAGCTGATCGATCCCGTAGTTCTCCGCCCGCAGGATGATCTTTTTCAGGGCTTCATGCGTGGAGCTGATGTCGGTTGGGTCTCCGGGGATTTTGTGCGCCGCCATGGCAATCACCGGAAGACCGCTGTCCGCTGCGATCTTTGCATACCGTTCGTTTGCAAGTCCGCCGATATCGTTCACGGCAGATATATCATATCTGAGCGCTGCTTCAAGGACCTCGGGATACATCGTATCAAGAGAAAAGACGGCCCCGGAGTCATCCAGATTCCGCAACGTGCGGATAACGCGTTCCTTTTCCTCGGCTACAGATATGGGGGGCGCGGTAAGAGCTGTGCTTCGCGCCCCTATGTCGATGATGTCGGCGCCTGCCCTGATCATCTCTTCGACACGGGTCGTTACCTGGTCGAGCGGGGTGAATGAGTCTGAGAAAAAGGATTCCGGGCTGATGTTCAGCACACCCATGAGCCGCGGCGGATTGGCACCTCCGATGCCAATCCCTCTAATGCTGACTTCCATTATAAGGTCCGGATCTCAGGATACAGCGGATATTTCAGACAGAGTGCCGTGACTTCAGCTTTGACCGATGCAAGGACCTTCTCATCCCCGATGTGGTTGAGGGCTTTGGCGATCCAGTCTCCTATCTGTTTACACTGATCCTCCTTCATTCCGCGGGTGGTGATGGTCGGGGTTCCGATCCGGATACCCGATGTCTCGAAGGGAGAGAGCGCCTGCCGCGGGATCGTGTTCTTGTTGACGGTGATCCCGGCTTTTCCTAAAGCGACCTCGGCCTGCTGACCTGATATATTGTGGTCGGAGAGGTCGAGTAGACAAAGGTGGTTGTCGGTTCCGCCGGAGACGAGCCGGAAGTTGTTGTCTTCCATGGTCGCGGCGAGTACTTTGCAGTTTTTCACGACCTGTTTTGCATACTCTTTGTAGTCTTCGGTGAGCGCTTCGCGGAAACACACTGCTTTGGCGGCGATAACGTGCATAAGAGGTCCGCCCTGCATGCCTGGAAAGACTGCCTTGTCGATCGAGTTTGCATACTCTTTATTGCACATGATCACGCCTCCGCGTGGTCCCCGGAGGGTTTTATGGGTCGTAGACGTGGTGTATGTGGTGACGCCGACCGGAGAGTTGTGCAGGCCGGTGCAGCAGAGTCCGGAGATGTGGGCGATATCCGCCATGGACCGGGCGCCAACACCCTCCGCGATCTCCGCGAATGCCTTGAAGTCGATCTCACGCGGATATGCCGATGCGCCGCAGACGATGAGGTCGGGGCGGGTCTTTCGTGCGAGTTCCTCAATAACGCCGTAGTCGAGCATTTCAGTGTCAAAATCAACACCGTAAAATGAGATGTCGAAAAATTTGCCGGACATGTTTGCCGGATCGCCGTGGGAAAGATGGCCGCCGTTGTTCAGACTCTGACTGAGGATCTTGTCTCCCGGTTTCAGACATGAAAGGTAGACGGCTTCGTTTGCCTGACTGCCTGAGTGAGGCTGGACATTTGCGTGTTCTGCGCCGAAAAGTTTGCAGAGCCTGTCGCGTGCCAGGTTTTCGATCTGATCATGAAATTCACAGCCGCCGTAGTAACGTTTTCCCGGATATCCTTCTGCATATTTATTCGTCAGAATTGTACCCATTGCCTCCATTACTTCGCGTGCGACGACATTTTCCGATGCGATAAGTTCAAGCCCCTCAACCTGGCGCTTGTGTTCTTTGTTTATCAGCTGGAAAATTTCCGGGTCAAATAGTGCCAGGGACGACATATTATCTAAATATATAGTTAATAGGAAGTGATAAAGGCGTCTACTCTTTGTCCAATGCGTCTGCCGCGAGACGGATCATTGAGTACATTCCGTCCGGGGTAGGGTGGACTTCCAGCATCGAAGAGAATTCATGGACTGTCACGCCTTTGCGTACCAGATACCCGAGATAGGTCCCGACGATGCTTGTTCCGGGCGCTGAGGTGGCAAATCCCAGTATCTTCCCGTCATCCTTTGATACGGTGAGATGCATCGAGCCGACCGATCCGTCCGCTACATGCCAGAATGATTCGGGTCCGGCGATGTTGGGTGAGGAAAATGTTACGCCTTCCGCGTCTTTTTTCGGAACGCATACTGTATAATCCAGCCCAAGAACGATCGTATAAGGGAACTGCTCAAGGTCCACTCTGCGGGGAAGGCCGAGGATCGAATCCGCAGCCGCAAAACCCTGGAGACGGGCAACCGGGGTAAAATACGGAGCGCCGGTCACATCGCCTGCGGCATATATGCCCTGGATAGAGGTCTCCATTTTTTCGTTTACCTTGATCGAACCGTCAGGATTTTTCGCCATACCGGTGAAAATTGAGGTCTCCGGTCTCATCCCGGTCGCGAAAAGAACGGCATCGAAGGGCATCTTCTCACCGTTTAAGATGACGCCTTCAACCTGATCTTTGCCGGTGATCTGCTCTATTGTCCCGTATTTGATAGTGACATCTGCAAGATCGCGGCGAACTGCCTTCATCATTGCTTCGGAGAGTACCGGCAGGAACACACTCCTGCAGAAGATGGTAACTTCACACCCGAAGGCTCTGAAGATGTAGGCGAACTCGGCGGCGGAGATCCCCCCGCCGATAATTGCGAGCCTTTTTGGAAGCACAGGCATTGTCCGGATCGTTTTTGCCGTGTAGGTTCCGGGAAGATCGTTTCCCGGGATTTCTGGAACATATATCCCGGAACCGGCGGCGATGATGATGTTTTCTGCTTCGCGCATCTCCCCGTTCACGACCAATTTTCCGTCCCTGATCTCTGCCTCGGCTCCGTATTCGATCACGACCCCGGCCGCTTTTGTCTCCCGCTCAAGGATGAACTCCAGTTTTTTCTGGACCTCTTCAAGTTTTTGGATAACTTCCGGGAACCGGACTGAGGCACTTCCCTCGACGACGCCTGATTTTTTCAAAAAAGATAGGGTATTGATACTGCGGGCGACATCGTTCAGCCCGCAGACGAGCATGCATCCGTCATGGATGCATGTTCCGCCGATCGCCTTCCTTTCAAGAAGGGTGACTTCTTTTCCTGCTCCGGCGAGGCGGAGAGATGCCATCCTCCCGGCAGGTCCTGCGCCGATAACGTAGATCATTTCAGAACACTTCGCAGCCTTCGTCGGATGGAAGGGTAAGTTCCTCGCCTGAGTATGCATTCACTTCCACTATGTCTTTCTTTCCTCTGACCTGCCAGACCGGGACGTATACTTTTTTGAAGATCAGTTCGATGTTCTCATCGCTTGGACGGAAGTCTTTCTCCTCGGCAAATATCGCATCGCCGGCGGTTGTTTTGATTCTGACCCTTCTGGTGAGCTTTTTGATCAGATCAGCTTTGACCCGCTCTTTTGCATCGTCCATGCTGGTGACCGGCGCCATGACCTCGGCATCCTGCGGGAGCTCCGCCTCCTGCGGAACGACATCACCAAACTGGCCGGGCAGATCATTGATCGCATTGATCCATCCTGACCCTTCTTCATCAAAAGAGACACTCTTTCCTTTATAGGTCGCTTCTCCGCCGCTTTTATACTGGTAATACCAGTAAGGGATCATACGCAGGACCGTATTTCCCTGCTGACGGGCAACACGGGCCGCTTCCTGACCGGAGATTCGCAGCGGAAGCACAAGATCATACCCGATCGGCGGCTGACGGATCCCGACATTCGTGTATGCATAACTCGGTCCCCCGACGAGGTCAAACGGCATACTCCAGATGCGTGCAGCTGCCGCATCGCCAATGTATTTGAGCAGTTTCTCCCTCGTCCAGAGGTCCGACTCCTTTGGCTGGAAGTATGAACTCCCGGTAAAAATGATTTTGTCGCAGCGGACTTTGGTTCCGTTGAGTGTTATCGTGTAGGGGGTCATGTCGAAACGCTGAAGAAGACCCGTGTCGTCAGAAGACATGACCAGGATGCATTTTGTATCCCGTACCGCCGAGAGATTGAACGGCCCCTCTTCAATCTCACAGTCATATCCGGCGGTCTCGAGAACACGCCGTATCTCGGTCACCGCATGTGTGTGAATCAGTTCACCCATAATTAGTTACTATTGGTTCTCCATTCTCATAAATTCCAATGTCTCGGCTCTCTCCTCCGTATCATTTCAGGTGGTGAGCAGATTTACCGCCGGGACACGTTTGTGCATGGAATATTTGACAAATCCAAGCACCTTCTCCTCAATCGGATTCGCAGGGATGCCGCCGCTCCTTTCCAAAGAGATCAGCGCTGCATCCAGTTCGGCATAGGTCATGCCAAGTTCCCCTTCGTCACTCTGCCCCTCCCAGAATCCTGCGCTGGGAGGTTTGCTGATGATCGAATCAGGGACACCAAGCTCCTTTGCGAGAAGAAACACATCCTTTTTCCAGAGATGGAGGAGCGGCTGGATGTCGGCTGCGGAGTCTCCCCACTTCGTTGAGTATCCGATCATATACTCGGTTTTGTTTGATGTTCCGCAGACAAGGAGACTGCGTGCCGCGGCGATATTATATAATGTGGTCATTCTGAGACGGGCCGCGATGTTCCCCCGCAGAATCGGCGTGTCGGTGATGTGAGGGGCTGCAAGAAATGCTGATCTGACTTCTTCTAAGGGGACTGTGATCAGCTCGACGCCCATGCTCCGGCACAGTTCTTCCGCATCGTCATGATCCGCCGGATCATTGGACGAGACCGGCATATTCACGCCTAAGACCCGTTCAGGTCCGAGCGCTTTGCAGCAGAGCGAGCAGGCGACCGCCGAATCGATCCCGCCGGAAATACCGACAACTATCCCGCGGGCATGTGCTCCCCATACTGTCTGTCTGATGAGATCTTTGATTTTTACGATCTCGCATCCTATACAATCGCAGGTTACTTCGGTCATTCATCCACCTTTTTTAATGCGTCATGAAGATTTTTCAGCGCATAACGTGTTCCCGGATGGTCCGTGGAAAACCCATCCAGGAATTCCGCCACGTCCCCGCTGATCTCCGGCGCAGGTCCCGGATATCCATGCCTCTGTGCATACCAGAACACCTCTCCGGCCGGTATCACCGAGAAGGGAGCGATCCGCCGCCCCTTGTCGGAACCGACCAGCCTGTCCTGGGTCCCGGCGCAGACGGACTCCAGGACATAGAGCGCCGCGTCGTCCAATGTGGCCGGCTCGAGGATCACGTCGGCATCCTTTGGCTCTTTCAAAAAGAGCAGATCGGTCCGGGCCGCAAGCATTTCCGCCAGAAAGATCCGCAGGGCAAAACTGCGAAACGTTTTGTCTTCTTCGACAAAGAGTCGTGTGCCTGAGGGAAACCCTCCCTGATGCCGGATCTCTTTTTTGGCTTTTGCCGCTATGTCGGCAGCAGCGTGATATTCGCAAAGAGAGAGACCCGAGTACGGCTGGATCACGGCCGCTTCTCTGCTGCACCTGCTGCATTTCATACAAGAAGTATGGGCTCTTCAAAGATATGGATATTCCCCGGGTTTGGGATCAGGCTCGCCGTCCCGATCCTGTCGGGCGGAAAAAAAAGTATGTTCAGAGTTTGCGGCAGACCGTCAGGTATCCCGTGTGGGAGACGCGTGTCGACGGTCTCGTGCCCCTTTTACTTCGGGTGAGTTCACGTTCCATGCACTCAAACGTCAGGACGGATTCCTCACCGAACATTTCCCGGGCAGTATCCATCACGCAGAAGGTCTGTTCCAGAAACGGCGTATAGGTCGCGAAGTACCCGCCGATCTTCAGGAGCGGGTATACGTGCCTGACGTGTTCGGGCTGGATCTGCATATCCAGATGGATGATATCGTAGGGTCCGTCCGTGACTTCCAGAACATCACAGGCCCGGCACTCGACGTTGTCGAGCCCGGCGTCCCGGATGTTTCCTTCCGCTATTTTGGAGAACTCGGGCCGTGCTTCGCAGGTGACTACCGAGCCTGCGCATCCGCCGAAGAAGATGGCCGCGATCCCCGATCCGGTTCCGGCATCCAGCACGCGGTCACGCCGGCACATTCCCGTGTAGGCCATGACCATGCCGATGTCTTTTGGCATCATGGGGGCTCCCGTCCGTTTTCCGTGCGAGAAAAAGTCCGTTGCTTTCGGGACGAAGACGTGGAACGTTTTTCCAAGATGGGTCAGGACGGCAGCTCCGTCCTCCAGTCCCGCGACCTCCGCAAGATCGATCATGCCAAGATCCGTCGAGAGTTTTCCCTCGCCGGCCTTCACATAATACTCGCGTCCGTGTCCGCGGACGATGACTCTGTTTGATCCGATCATACCGCGGTCAGTTTTAAAATTGCCTCGGCAATATCCCCTTTGCACTCGACGAGAGCGGCGCGGGCCGCGTCCGGCGAGACGGAAGTTTGTGAAGCCACAAGCTCCACATCCGACTCAGGGATCTCGACTGCGGCTTCTTCGAAGTGAACATCACCCGTAAGCTGATATGAGGTCTGACCCTGCATCGTGATGCCGACGACCTCGGCATTCAGAAAGACATAATTTCCGGACGCTGTGTAGACCACAACTTTCGAGACATCGGCGATCTCGTCCATCTTCATACCCATCTTCTTCATCGCTGCTTTCATCTGTTTGGGATTTACTCCTGGCATCATTTTTTGTTCCTTCCTTGTCTAACTTTTACTGCTGTTCCGTAATTAAATCCGATCATTTCGCTTCCGGAGAGTACTGCCATCCCGGTGGCGATCAGATTGTCCGATTCATCGACGACAAACACTTCGTCTTCTGCGTGAATATTTGGATCACTCGATATTACGTGTTTTGCCATCGCATTTTTGCCGTCGGCCACGAAAGGTACCGCCTCTTCCATGATCACGACCCGGTTTGCCGGAGCCGGCAGAAATGCATGCAGAGCCTGTGCTCCGGGATAGCCGAGCGTGAACCGCCCGTCATTCGCCCGGACAGTGACCAGCCGTTCTTTGGCCAGGCTCACGTACCGTACCCGCTTTGTGGTCGAGTATGAAAACGTGACCTGGTCGGGAAAGAGCGCTTCTCCTGCCCCCCGCCCGAACTGGAAGTCAGCGATCCTTCTGACCCGCTGCAAACTGCCCTTTGACAAGCTCGTTAACTCTTCTGATGAAATCATGCTCGCATCCTTTGGGGATATATGCGCCGGCTGCAATATTATGCCCTCCGCCTGCTCCCCCTGATTCGACGGCGGCCGTGACCAGAACTTCCTGCAGATCGACTCCGCGGCGCAGAACTTTTTCATAGGTCCGCATCGAGACTTTGATGAGATCGGGTTCGTCAGAGACGCTGCACATTACGAGGATCGGCTTATTGGTGTCGAGTTTTGAGAGAGCCATGCCTGCCCCGATCCCGGCGATCGTATCCGGATACTTATCTCCGGTATGGATCGCCTGGATCGATCCGAGATCTTCCACGCCCGTTTCGATGATGTACTCGCAGAGTTCGCGGATGATGGATCGGTGATGTCTGAGCATATGCTCGGCCTCACGGTACTTCTGCCCCCGGTCGCCGAAACAGACAGCCTCGCCGATCTTCGGCTTGGCCCATCTGCCGCAGGCATTCAGCATCGTGGCATACTCAGACGCATTCCTCAGCGGCGTTTTTTCCATCTCATCAGGGAAGAAGTAATGTTCGGCAATAAACCCGTCTGATGACTCGCCGTTGGCAATGATCTGCTCTGCAAGAACGCTGGCAAGTCTTTTTTCCTCTTCGGAAGAGAGTTCTTCCCAAACCCTCTGGTCAGACGGTGACTGGTAGATCCCGATCCGGCAGAGCAGCGCGGCTGCTTCTGCAGGTTTTCCTGAGATGCCGGGTATCTGCGGATCGTCAGCATTCGAGAGACAGATGTGAAGCGGCCTTGTTGAGAGGCCATAACAGTTTATCCCGCGCCTGATCCGGATATGCCCGCTGTCAGCTCCGTCCTCTGCTATCCATCTGGCAACACCAACCAGTCCGTGATTTTCCCGCGCCATCATATCGCCGACGTTTCCAACGACGGAAAGTTTTGCCAGATCAGTATTTGCCGGGTCGAGCTTTCTTGCGACCAAATAAGCAATGCCTGCGGCGCTGCATTTTACGTAATCCTCCCCATAAAACTGGGAGTTCACCTGAAAGTATTCTGTGCCGCCGGGTGCCGGCTGACTTATGTGGTGGTCAAGGATGAGGACACTGTCTGCCGTGATGCCTGCTTCTTCCAGAAGATTCTGCTGACCCCCGCCAAGATCGGTGAAGATCTTCAGCGTGTCGTCATCCGGGATATGCTTCATGGTCATCGGCTCGAGCTGGCGGACAAAGACCGGGTTTACCGGGATCCCCAGCCGGGTGACGGCCTGCGAGATGATCGCTTCGCTGGAGATTCCGTCGGCATCTATGTGCGAGATGAGGGTGGCGGCGTCAGCTTCCAGAATTATCTTTGCGGCGCGGCTGACATCTTCAACGAATCCCATTCCTTATCTGTTGGGATGTATGTGGGGAAAAATCATTACCAGTGCAGACACACACTAACATATATGCGGGATCTGATTCAGTTCGGTCTCTCCGGCGTTATTTCACCGGAGACGATGCGTGTCGTTGATAAAAACGCGGATGATTACGGCATCTCCGCGGCCGAGCGCATGGAGAGCGCGGGATCCGTACTCGCCGCCGCCGTCCGATCCGAATCTCCTGCATCCGTTCTGATCCTCTGCGGAACGGGAAACAACGGAGGAGACGGATTTGTGTGCGCCCGTCATCTCGCAAAGGAGTATTCGGTAATGGTGGTCTTCACCGGAAAGCCGAAGACGCCGGAGGCAGGGGCGGCGTTTTTTGCACTGGAAGGGTGCCCGGCGGAACTTTCTTCCACCTGGTCGGCTGAGGATTTTTCCGCCGATGTGATCGTGGATGCTCTCATGGGAACAGGCGCCTCCCTGCCGCTTCGGGAACCATATGCCTCCCTTGTGGATCTGATGAACGCGGCAAAAGGCCGGATCCTTGCCTGTGATATGCCGACGCCCGGGGCAAGGGCGGACCGGGTTATCGCATTTCATCTTGCAAAAACCGAAGGCGCCGAGGCATACAGTATCGGGATCCCGTTCGGCGCAGAGATTTTCTGCGGGAAAGGGGATCTTCTTTCAGTCCCCAAAAAGCCGTCCGGAGCGCACAAGGGATGGGGGGGCTATGTGCTCGTGATCGGCGGAGGGCCGTATCAGGGTGCGCCGTTCCTTGCTGGCTGCGCCGCCCTCAGATCAGGCGCGGACGTCGTCCGCGTAGCGGCTCCCGTTGACGGATTCATGCCGGATCTGATCCTTGAGAGACTGCCGGGAAACAAAGTGGGCAAAGAGCATCTGGACCGGCTGCTTGCATTAGCAGAGAACGCGGATGTGGTGATCGCCGGCCCTGGTCTTGGTGCCGATCCGGAAAGTCTCGAGGTGGCTTCGCAGGTGGTCTCCGCCGCGAAACGTGCCGTGGTGGACGCCGATCTCCTGCGAAATCCTCTGCCGAAAGCACGGGAGCAGACGATCTACACGCCGCATGCAGGCGAGTTTGCCAGGGTCTTCTGTCCGGTCCCGGAGAAGCTCAGTGATAGGGGGGTCGTCGTACGGGAAGCGGCGAAACGTGCCGGCGGGACAGTCATTCTAAAAGGGGCGATCGATGTGATCTCGGACGGCGCCCGGGTGAAGTTCAACCGGTCCGGCGCCCCGGGTATGACCACGGGGGGCACCGGCGATGTTCTCTCAGGCGTATGCGGCGGACTTCTTTCACGAATGAATGCCTTTGAGGCCGCCTGCGCCGCGGTGTATGCCGCGGGATTGGCCGGGGAACTGGCTGATGAAGACACCGGGGACGGTTTAATCGCAAGCGATTTACTCAGGCACCTTGCATACATAGTGTATAAGGAGAAATAAGATGCCGGTTTTTACGCACCTGAATGAAAATAACGAAGTCCACATGGTGGATGTGACGCCAAAGCCGGATGTTTCACGTGAAGCTACCGCAAAGGGACGGATCTATCTGCGGCCTGAAACGCTCGCGGCCATCGCCGAAGGCCGGGTCCTTAAAGGAAATGTGCTTGCAACTGCCCAAGTGGCGGGAACGCTCGCGGTAAAACAGACATGGGCACTCATCCCGATGTGCCACCCCCTTCCGGTTGGCGGGGTGACGATCTGGTTTGAACAGACGGACGAGTACATCGAGGCGTTCTGCCGGGTAAAAACCTACGGGAAGACCGGTATCGAAATGGAAGCGCTGACTGGAGTTTCCCTGTCACTTTTGACGATCTGGGACATGGTCAAGTCGGCGGAGAAGGACGAGGCAGGCCAGTATCCGGTGACCCGCATCGACGGTATCGCTGTTATAGAGAAGATCAAGGGAACGCCCGAGTAAAGCCTCCTTCGGCCATCACGGAGTATTTATACAACATAGCCCCAATAATATACAGTTTACAGCTAGCCGCATCCAGTGCGGTCTGTATATCACAGGAATGTAGCCTATACGGCTGAACCTGAGGTGAAACCAACACATGTCGAAATCAATGTATGGATATGTCCGTGACGCGTGGAAAAAGCCCGCAGAGTCCGGAGTAAAGAAACTCCTCTGGGAGAGAATGCAGACCTGGCGCCGTCAGGGCGCCGTTGTCAGGCTTGAGCGCCCGACCCGTATCGACAGAGCGCGGGAGCTCGGCTACAAAGCAAAGCAGGGCATCATCGTTGTTCGCGCATCCATCCGCCGCGGTGGCCGCAGAAAATCGAGATATATCCGCGGACGCAGAACCAACCGTATGGGAATGCGCAAAGCAACCCCGGGCAAGAACCTGCAGTCGATCGCAGAAGAGCGCGCCGCAACCCGCTACCCGAACATGGAAGTTCTGAACTCCTACTGGGTAGGCCAGGACGGAAAGAGCAAGTATTACGAGATCATCCTTGTTGACAGAAACAGCCCGTCTGTTCTCGCCGACAAGAACCTCGCATGGGTTGCCGAAACCCGCGGACGTGTGTTCCGTGGTAAGACTTCCGCCGGAAGAAAGGCACGCGGACTCCACAACCGCGGAACCGGAACTGAAAAGTGCCGGCCCAGCATTACTTCCCACAGGAACCAGGGTAAATAACCCTGTTCTCATTTTTTTCTCATTATGATAACAGACGCATGCGTGTATGCGAATAACTCATCACACACAACGCTTCGTCGTTTTGCCCTGACCGCCGCATCCTGCGGTTTTTCCCGGATCATCGCCTGCGATCCTGCCGAGGATATCTCCGAGTATGCCGGCGTTTCTATTCTGAAAGGCAGACTGATCGGCAAACTGAGCGGAAAGGCATTCTTCGACGCGGTCAAAAAGACCTCTGCCGGCACGGTCGTCTTCGTGCAGGTCGGAGAAAACAGTTTCAACCGCACGGCCGTCACCACGAAAGGAGTACATCTTCTGACCGGCATCTCTGACCTTCCGAAAGGCGGATTCGATCACATCGTTTCGAAGATGGCGGCACAGCAGAACACCGGCGTCGTTCTTGACTTCTCACGGATCATCGATCCGAAAACACGGCGGACTGCTCTTTCCCGGTATGACGAGATACTTGCTTTCCAGCGGAAGTATCATTTCCCGCTTTTGATCGCAAGCGGCGCATCCGAGTGTCTCGGACAGCGGAATATCACCGAGATCATCGCACTCGCCGACCTCTTCGGGATGACAGAACAGGAAGTCAGATCTGCTCTCGACTCACTCGATGGCATTCTTTCTCCGAAAAAGACCGTTGAGATCGTGGAGGAGAGATCATGAGCGTCCTTCCGCCGACACTTCGTGAGAACCGGCGTTACGTCCTGTTTCGGATCATCACGCCCGTGAATCCGACCCAGAAGGAGGTGTACCGATCCATGGCTGAATCGGTAACTGCACTTTTCGGCGATGCGGGGGCGGCAAAAATGCATCCCGCTGTCGTCTGGTCCGAAGGTGAATATGCGATCGCCCGATGTACCTGCGGATATGAAAAGTCCCTCATCGCCGCTTTGGCCGTTGTCACGAAAGTTTGCGGTGAGCCGGCGGCATTCAGATCGGTCGCAACCTCCGGGACCATCCTTTCTTTGAAAAAAAAGGTGGTTCACGAGGCGGCAGATGATGCCGCGTATCCGGGATATCTGTGCGCAGGTAAGAAGGTTAATAATCTTTCAAAAGAGAATGGGCATAGATATCTAACTAGAGATGATATAATTAAGGAGTAACAATGCAGCCACAACAATATCAAATGGGCGGATACGATCGTGCCATCACGATGTTTTCCCCCGATGGACGTCTGTATCAGGTAGAATATGCCCGTGAAGCGGTCAAAAGGGGAACGACCGCTGTCGGCATAAAATGCAAGACGGGAGTTGTACTTCTCGTTGACAAACGGGTGAACTCCCGTCTCCTGGAGCCCTCCTCGATCGAGAAGATCTTCCGGATCGATGAACACATCGGCGTCGCCTCCTCGGGTCTCGTCGGAGATGCACGGATACTCGTTGACCGTGCACGGATAGAATCCCAGATCAATCGGGTCAGTTACGGCGAACCGATCGATGTGGAGACTCTCGCAAAGAAACTCTGCGATCACATGCAGAGCTACACGCTGTTCGGCGGGGCGCGGCCTTACGGAACGGCGCTTCTGATCGCCGGGGCCGAGTCGTCGCCGACCGGGCAGAAGTATCATCTCTTCGAGACCGACCCGTCCGGAACACTTCTCGAATACTCCGCAACCGGTATCGGTATCGGCAGACCGGCTGTCATCAAACTCTTTGAACAGGAGTACAAAGAGACTTGTACTGCCGAAGAAGCAGTTCTGCTCGGCCTCAAGGCTTTGCACACCGCCACTGAAGGCAAGTTCGATATGAACACCGTCGAGATCGGCATTGCCGGTGAGTATTCCAAGAAGCACTCTTCCAAAAAGGAGACTGAGACCGCAAACGGAGCAAAAATATCGACACTCTCGTTCAGAAAACTGAATGCAGATGAAGTAAAGGCAGCTGTTGCCAAATTTTCCAAGACGACTCCTGCGAAAAAGGAGTGAGCTGATCTATGATTTCCCTTGATGATGCAGTAACCGCCCGTCTGGAAACACACGGACTGAAGTTTGAACTGTTGGTCGATCCAGAACTTGCCGACAAAATGCGGCACGGGGCGGATCTCGACATTGAAGATGTTGTTGCAGCGATGTATGTGTATGAGAACGCCTCGCGCGGAGACAAGTCTCCGGATGAGGATATCCTGAAGGTGTTCAAGACCACTGATTTTCGGGAAGTCGCCAAACACATCATTCTCAAAGGTGAAATCCATCTCACGACCGAGCAGCGGCGTCATCTGATCGAAGAAAAACGCAGACGCGTGATCGCGTTCATCGCACGAAACGCTGTCAATCCGCAGACCGGCCTTCCCCACCCGGTCATGCGGATCGAGATGGCTCTGGAACAGGTCAGGGTAAACTACGATCCGTTCAAATCTGTAGATGATCTGGTCAAGGAGACCGTCAAAGCTTTGCGTCCGATCCTGCCGATAAGGTTCGAGGAGCGGCGCATCGCCGCCAAGTTCCCGATGGACTTTGCGGCCAAAGCCTATGCTTCCATCTCGAGCGCGGCCTATGTGACCATGGATAAAAACGAATGGCAAAGCGACGGATCATGGATCTGCGTCGTAACGATTCCTGCCGGCATGCAGGAGGAGTTCTTCAATCTGGCAAATGCCGCAGCGAAAGGCGATGCACAGCTGAAGATTCTTGAGTAACGCATACTATTAAAACAACTGAGAACGAATATTACTAGATATTTCTGGAGGAATAAAAAATGGCATCCAAGAGTAAACATGTTGCAAAAGGACGCGTAACCGGCAGTGCCGGCCGCTTTGGTCCGAGATACGGCCGTTTCTGCCGTAAGATGGTCAATGAGAGCGAGAAGATTTCCCGCGCGAAACACCTGTGTCCGATGTGCGACACGATCGCAGTAAAGCGTGTCGGCACCGGTATCTGGGAGTGCAAGAAATGCGGATACAAATACGCAGGCGGCGCCTACGTTCCGCAGACCCCGGGCCTTAAGGTTGTTCTTCGCGCCATCGAGACGAAAGGAGTATAACCCAATGGTTGCTTACAAGTGCGCCCGCTGTAAACAGCTGGTAGAAATCGGTACGAACATCCGCTGTCCCTACTGCGGTCACCGTATCCTTTTCAAGGCCCGCGGTGCCGGCACGAAAGAACTGAAAGCCAGATGACGATCGTAACTTCATCGCGCAAACCAGCACCGGAGGTCCGGAAACTGGCAAAAGAAATCGCTTTTGCTCTGGACTTCCCGTTTGTCCAGCGGGGAAAAGCAGGCATACATGATATAGGGGGAGAAGACCCCCGTGTTATTTTCCTGTCAGGCTCGAAACGGCAGGGTCCGGTGTTCGATTTGATGGTGAATGATTCCCTGGTTTTTTCCATGCTGATCAGCAACGTAAAAGAGTCCGAACGAACCGGTCCGTTTACCAAAGGATTTCTCACCCGGGAAAAGGAGCTGTTCGATTATCTCTCGCCGCATGTTCCCATCACCTATGATGAGAATGCTGACGGTCCTATCGTTTTTTGCGGCACACAGAAAAGACAGTATGTCCTGCAGGTTATGGTATGAACCACGCCGCCCGTTTTGTCTTTGAAACCAGGTTTGCAGAAAAACTGTATGAAGTTCTCGCCCCGGAGATCGCAAGTGATCCGGGAGAAAAATCCAACGTGCGGCTCACCCGCAGCGAATCATCCGTGTTCCTCTCTGTAGAGGCGGAAGATGCTGCAGCTCTTCGGGCATCCCTCAATATGTGGCTGCGGTTGGTTAATGTATCCCATGAAGTATTGGAGTTGTAAAAAATGACAGCACCCCAGCAGGCGGCGGGTATCCCGCCGCAGATCCAGCAGCAGCTTGGAATGTTCCAGCAGATCCAGCAGCAGCTTCAGCAGGTATCGTCCCAGAAAATGCAGTATGAGATGACGCTGCGTGAAACGAAACGCGCCCTTGAAGAGATCGAGTCGGCAGCGGAAGACGCAGTAATGTATTCGGCAGTAGGTTCGATTCTGATCCAGAAACAAAAACCGGCCGTCAAAGCGGAACTCGAAGAGAAGGTCGACTCCCTTGAACTCCGCATCAGCTCACTGGACAAACAGGAAAAGGCAATGACCACGAAAGCGGGCCAGCTCCAAAAGCAGATCCAGGAAGCCATCAGCGGCGGCGTCCCGGCTGCCCAGTAACTTTTTTTTCTAAAAAATTATTTGCCGAGACTGAGGAAGAGATCCTCTTCGGCGGAGATCGTTTCGATTTTACAATTTTCGCATCTGACATACGGGTATCCGCGTACAAGCACAACCGGGACCCCTTCTGAAGACTCGCCCATAAGAAGTTCGGCGGTCGAAGCAAGAGAGTCGGCTATCGCCCTCCGGGTGACCTGCAGTTTGTTTCCATACAGGTCTGGTTTACCCCGTTCGTCGGTGATCGGCAGGATCCCCGAACAGCCGATAGCGACTCCCGACACCCCAAGACGCATCGAATGGGTCCGGGAGTCTATGATGATGACGGCGGCATCCTTTCCGGTGCGCTCCATTATTCCTTTTCTCAGCCGTCCGGCACTGGCTTCCGGATCGGCCGGCAGACGGGTGACCCACCCGTTTGGCGCGTTCGACTCGTCCACGCCGGCATTTGGGAGGATCAGATTCCATTTTCCGGCAAGCAGATATCCCGGAATGCCGCCGACGATCGTATCGCTCTCCATCAAAACGACCTCGGCAACCCGGGGGTCGAGATGATACTTCTCTGAAAGTCTGTATGCCTCGGCGGACGGGGTGATGTCATCGAGCCTGACATTCCGACCTTCGGTCGTGGAAAGCGGCGACTCGGCAAACAAAAGGATGTCGCCGTCTTCTATCGTCTTTGCCTCGGTGTTTTTGAGGGCGGAGATGACCCGGTCAAGTATATCGTCACCGGATACAAGCAGCCCGGTGGAGATTCCGTATACAGAGAAGAAACCCGACATGTGGGGAAACATATGCTCTGCACTCATATCAGCTTTCGGATTAAAAAAAGATCAGACGGACATCCGGTCCCGGATGCTCTTTTCGACGAAGTCGAGGATCGTTGCCGGATCCTGCTCTGCGTCGATAAGAAGAAATCGGCCCGGATCCTCGGCTGCCCGTTCAAGATACCGTTTCTGAACTTCTTCGAGAAATGCAGGATCCTCGAAGTGTTCCTTACCAGGTCTGCCGGCAAGACGCTGCATCGCGGTCTTGGGCGCTATCAAAAGAAGGATCGTCAGGTCGGGACGGACCGACCAGCCCGCATGCACTGCAGTAAGCCATGCTTTCGGATCGGGAATGATGCCGGCAAGGGATACCTGCTGGTAGGCGAATCGGCTGTCGGAATACCGGTCTGAGATAACCAGTTTTTTTGCTTCGAGTGCCGGAAGCACGGTCTGGGTCAGATGAGCGGCATGATCCGCGACAAACAGTGTCGCCTCGGCGAACGGATCCTTGTTTGCCTCGATCTCCCGGCGGACCGCGGCGTTCACCAGCGGACTGCCTGGCTCCTTGGTGAACACCGCTTCGAGATCCTGGAGCCGTGTTTTGAGACCTTCATAGAGTGTGGACTTTCCTGCTCCGTCGATCCCCTCAAGAGTGATCAGCAAAATGTTCCCTCCCGGATGATCTCCAGCGGGATCTTTCCTTTGTGAACAGCAGTCGAGATGATCACGCCGTCATATCCCGCATCGCAGAGGACGCGAAGATCTTCCAGCGTATTCACCCCCCCTCCGTAGAGGAGCGGTTTCTTCGTTGCGGCCCGGATATGCTTTGCGAAATTCTGGTCGATACCGGATTCAGTACCGACCGAGGAGATGTTTAAGAGAATGATTCCGTCAAAGGCGTATTTTTCCGCATCGCGGATCACCTCGACCGGGTCAAGCCCGTCGGGGATGACCTTTCCGTCTTTTACATCGACGCTGAGATACCCGCCGGTGAACTCTTCAAAAGGAGCATCGGCCGTTTCCGTCCCGACGATGTTGGCAACGCCCGGGAGATACTCCTCAGGGATACTGCAGCCCCGGTCGACCCAGAGCTTCTCCGGGACCGACGCGAGTTTCAGGATCGTCTCGGTGTGATCGCCGCACAGTCCGATCCGGTCAAGATCCGCCACGTATGCGTATTTGGGCTTCATCACCGAAAGATACGACAGAGGCTCGGCCGAAGGGGAAAGCCCCCAGGTCAGGGGGCGGTACTGATCCCGGTTGCCGCTTTTCCCGTGGACGACATACCCGTCCATCAGGTCCATTGCAAGAATCACGTCCATTTATCGTTTCATAGCCTTTCGGATCAGGTCTTCTTCTTTGGTGAAGTAGAGCGAGTCATGGCCTTTCCAGGTGCCGCACCCGGAAAACTTCACGGCCGGGATCCCGTTGTTGCTCTCTCCCATAATGAAGTTGGAGAAGGCCGCGATCTCATCGACGACTGCCTCTTCTGTGATCTCGAGTTCCAGACCGAAGAGGTCATGGTCGCCGCGGAAGTCCCGGATCGCGGTCATGCCTGCCCAGCCGATCGCGTTTCCGCACTGACCACGGCGGAATGCCCTGCCGCAGGTATCGGTCACGATGACGCCGACATCCTTTCCGGTGATCTTTTTGACGGCTTCCCGGATCTCTCTGCACTCGGAAGAGGGATCTTTTGGGAGGATGATGATATTTTCGCCTTCTATATTACTATTGTCCACGCCGGCGCGCACGCCTACATGGCCGCAGGGAACTTCGGAGAGGATGAACGGATACTCCTGGATGATCTCGGTGGACGAATCCAGGATCGCCTGGATGAACCGGGGGTCTTCTTTCGTGAGTCCCGAGATCCGAAACGCATCCGGCGAGGGCGTGATATCGGCGAGAGCGCGGGTATACCCTTTTGCTTTCGAAACGATCGTTGATGCGATACAGAGGATATCTCCGTCTTCGAAGGTGGTATTTCTGCAGATTATTGCCGGGAGATCATCGCCTTTCTGAATGAGCGGGATCCCGGAAATTCCCGTTACTTGAACTGACATAGACACTTCATATTTACCTCTCGGCTAATAAAAGCACGTGTTTAGATGCCGGGGGAATCTTTTTCACTCCCTGCGCCAATCATCAATTACCATATGAGTACCTATCGGGTGATCCGCTGCCCCGGCTGTCATCAGTTTACCTACACCGACTATTACGGAAAGTGGAAGCTCTGCCCGGTCTGCGGGGAGGTGATCTCGGTTCGAAACGTGCCGGTGTATCTGGAAGTGGACGCTTTCTCCGAGGCTGAAGTGCTCATAAAAGAGGTGGAACGGTATCTTTCCCATACCGGACGGCTCGACCTGACAAGGGAAGAGGTGGATATGATCCGGGAGAAGTATCTGGAGTGGCTGGGCACACCCGTATAAGGGCCGGGTCTACCAGAGTTTTCCGCAGTGGGGGCAGAGGATCGCAAGCCGCCGGCCGCACCGCGGACAGTAGAGTTTTCCCCGCGTGTCCTGGGTCAGTTCGGTGCCGCACTCCCGACAGAATATCTCGCGTTTAAAGCCGCATGTGTGCTGAACTACCATGGAATACTATTGTTCATTCATATAGATTAATGCGAAGGTTATTTTTCCTCTCCTGTCAATATGTTACAGTCAAAATTGCGAGGGTTGCCAAGCCAGGTTAACGGCGCAGGGTTTAGGACCCTGTCTCTAGGAGTTCAAGGGTTCGAATCCCTTCCCTCGCATTCCTTTTTCTAAGAGTGTTGTATTCCATCGATTCCGACCGTTACCCCCGTCATCCTGAATAATTTTATTCAGAACATGCCGGCAGCAGTTCGTTCCACGCATGAGTTTCAGAGGGTTTCGCTTCCGATACGCATCTCTGAAAGAACAAATGAGATGACCAGATACACGATACGGCGCGGTCCGAATCTTTCACATCAGGATACGTTTTTTTGCCTCCAAAACGCATATCATAGGTACTATGAAAACCTTGCAGGAGTATCTTTCCGCCTCACATGCCCCTGAGGATCTGGGAAAAATAATCATGCTGATCGCGGATCAGGCAGGACCGATCCGTTCCGCGTTTATCAGCAACCAGAATTATGCGGGCTCCACGAACTCTTCCGGCGAGGATCAGGCTGAGATGGATACCTGGGCCGATGCCCGGATCACGTCTGTTCTGCAGAAGAGCGGGCTTGTACGTGCCGTTGCTTCCGAAGAACAGGAGGATATCGTGCAGATGTCTTCTTCTGCGAAGTACTCCATCGTGATGGACCCCCTCGACGGCTCTTCACTTATCAAGGTAAACCTCAGCGTCGGGACGATCGTCGGGATCTATGAAGGCGACGTTCTTCAGGCGGGAAATCAGCTTCGCGCCGCGTTCTATATGCTCTACGGCCCGATGACCACCTTGACCATCTCGCTTGGAAACGGTGTTTCGATCTTTGCCATGAACGCGGAAGGGACCTACGTTCTCCTAAAAGAGAATGTGAAGATCCCGGAAGGAACGCTCTGCGGGAGCGGCGGTCTGCGGCCCGAGTGGACCGAGAAACACATCCGGTACATGAATGAGATCGAGTGCGAAGGCGGAAAGAACCGGTACTCCGGCTCTTTTGTGGCCGACTTCCACCAGATCCTGGAGTACGGCGGCGTGTATGCCTATCCGGCGACGAAGAAGTCTGCCTCTGGAAAACTGCGGCTGGTCTTCGAGATCAACCCGATCGGCTTCCTCGCGGATCAGGCAGGAGGAGCGGTCTCGAACGGCGAGTGTTCTACTCTGGACATCGTGCCGACAAAGGTCCATCAGAGAACTCCCGTCTATGTCGGCAGCAAAGGAATGATCGCAAAGATCGAGGCGATCCGCTGAGCATGAAAACAGCGGTCTCGGTCTTTGCAAAACCGGTCGGCGGGGTATGCGGGACGACCCGGGTCTTTCCCGACATCCTCCAGACCGCGGCAAAGATGCTCAAAAAGGCGGAAGGCGGCATTTTGACCGACTCGTTCGTGACGCACACGGCCGACCGTCTGGTCCTGATCGCGGTCCATGATCCGGATGTCCAGCCGGACACGCTTATTGCCGCGGTCTTCTCCGCGGCCGAGGAGATCGCAGAAAAACGTCATCTGTTCTGCGGTCCTGATCCGGTCTCGGTCTGCCGGATGATAATAGAGGAGCGGGATAACGAGCCGCTTCTTCTGTTCCTCTCCGGGTCGGAGATGATGCCTTGGGGAGAAGTGATGATCCCGAATCAGCATACTCTCGCGGACGGCGTTTTGTTTCTTACACGTGCCGGGGGTGAGTTCCCGTCCACGGCCGAGTTTTGTGAACGGTTCGCACACCGCGGTCTGAATCAGCAGGGGATATGCCCAGTCAGTCTCTGTGATTCGTCGAATGTTCGAACAACGGTCATCCC
This sequence comes from Methanocorpusculum bavaricum DSM 4179, assembly GCF_000430905.1. Taxonomy (NCBI): domain Archaea; kingdom Methanobacteriati; phylum Methanobacteriota; class Methanomicrobia; order Methanomicrobiales; family Methanocorpusculaceae; genus Methanocorpusculum; species Methanocorpusculum bavaricum. Next base: position 22,603 of record NZ_AUMX01000011.1, on the reverse strand, counting down.
GGTGGTCGGACTCGGCTTTTCGCTCGCGAATGGCAGGCTTACCGGACCGGTGGACCTTTTCGACACGCCGCTTTTTGACGCTCCCAGATTTTGGGCATCGGACCGGCGCTCAGAATGATCTGATGAGAAAAATCAACTATAATTCAGCTTGAATTTCCACATAACTCCTAATATTCATCTTTTTTTGCGCAGATACGAATCTATATATACTCAAAGATACATCTATCAATTATCTCTCGGCTTTCCCCCGCGAGACAAGGAAGGCTTGAAAATGTTTTGTCAGCAGTGCGAAGAAACCGCCAGAAACCTCGGCTGTACGGCCGGCGGCGTCTGCGGTAAAAGTAATGATACGGCATGCTATCAGGATGCCGTGAACTTTGTTCTCTCCGGGATCGCGTATCGAAGGATCCATCAGCCGAAGGGAGCAAAAATTCCGGCAAACACCTCAGCCCAGGATACATTTGTGGTTGAAGCATTGTTTGCTACCTTAACGAACGTCAACTTTGATGAATCACGGTTCGACGCATATCTGAAAAAGGCAATCGCGTATCGTGACGCCTACCCGCAGATCCCGGGAGAGCCCAAAGCGTGTTCATGGGTGCCCAAATCCCGTGAGGATATCATCATCCTTGACGGCGGGATCGGACTTCTTTCGATCGAGGATCCAAATGAACGCTCGCTCTTTTCACTGCTTCTGTTTGCACTGAAGGGGATGTGCGCGTATTATTCTCATGCCGAGGTGCTAGGAAAAACGGATCCGGCAATCGTGAACTTCATCTATAAGGGTCTGGCTTCGCGTTTTGAGAAGCACTCGTTTGGAGAACGCGCGGCTCTCGTCATGGAATCCGGGAAAGTCGGCGCCCAGGTACTCGCACTTCTTGATTCGGCAAACAAACGCTACGGAGTAACAGAGATCACGAACGTGAACTGCGGTGTTGGGAAAAATCCCGGCATCCTCGTGACGGGTCACGATCTCAAGGATCTGTATATGCTGCTTCGGCAGACGGAAGGAAAAGGAGTCGATGTCTATACACACGGCGAGATGCTTATCGCCCACGCCCATCCGTGTTTTAAGAAGTTCCCTCATCTGATCGGAAACTACGGGACGTCCTGGGCGAACCAGAAGGCAGAGTTCCCGTCATTTAACGGCCCGATCCTGTTTACGACGAACTGTCTGGTGCCGCCGCCGGACACGTATAAAGGCAGGATCTATACGACCGGGTCGGTGGGTTTTCCAAACGCAGTCCATATCCTGGAGAAACCGGACGGATCGAAGGATTTCTCTTCGATCATTGCCTGTGCGAAGAAGTGTGATCCGCCAAAGGATCTGCAGTGCGGGGATCTCGTAACCGGCGCAGGTCATGACGCGGTACTTGCTCTTGCCCCGAAGGTTCTTGATCTGGTGAAGCGGGGGAAGATCAAGCACTTCGTGGTGATGGCGGGATGCGACGGCCGGCACAAGGAGCGTTCATATTACACGGAGTTTGCGAAGGCTTTGCCGAAGGATGTGATCATTCTTACGGCAGGGTGCGCGAAGTACCGGTATAACCGTCTTGGTCTCGGCGATATCGAGGGGATCCCCCGGGTGCTGGATGCCGGACAGTGTAATGATTCGTATTCGCTCGTGGTGATCGCTCAGGAGCTGGCGAAGGCTTTGGGTGTCGAAGTGGGTGAGCTGCCGCTTTCGTTCAATATCGCGTGGTATGAGCAGAAGGCGATCCTGGTGTTTTTGGTACTGCTGGCTCTGGGCATCAAGAACATTATGATCGGACCGAATCTGCCGGCATGTTTGTCGCCTGATGTGCTGAACATGCTCGTGAAGGAGTTTGGCGTGCAGCCGAACACGACGGTGCCGGAGGATATGAAAAAGCTCGGGATCACGCGCTGAAAAAAACAGAGCGAAGGGAAACTCAGCTCTCCCCCCGCATTTTTTTCTTTTCCGAATTATCCTCTCAGAATATCCTTCGCGATCCAGTCGCCGATATCCGACGTCCGCATTGATCCGCCCATATCTTTTGTGACCGCCTTTGCAAGGATCGAATGCTCGATCGAGCTGACCACGGCCGATGCCGCAGCGTGTTCCCCAAGCGAATCCAGCAGAAGTGAGCCGGACCAGATCGTTGCAAGCGGATTTGCCACATTCTTTCCTTTATACTTCGGTGCAGATCCGTGGATGGGTTCGAACATTGACGTCCCCTTCGGGTTGATGTTTCCCCCCGGAGCAAGACCGAGGCCTCCCTGGATCATCGCACCGAGATCGGTGATGATGTCCCCAAACATGTTTGGGGTGACGACGACATCGAACCATTCCGGATTTTTGACAAACCACATCGTGACCGCGTCAACGAAGTTGTACTCAGTCGACACGTTCGGGTAGCCTTTTTTTGTCTCCTCAAACACTTCACGCCAGAGTCCGTAGACGTCCGTTAACACGTTCGCCTTATCGACAGACGTCAGTTTCTTTTCCCGCTTTTGCGCAAGATCGAATGCATACTCCATCACGCGCTTCGAACCCTCTCGGCTGACAACGCCGATCTGGTACGCAAGTTCATCCGAATCGGTCTCCACATCGATCCCGAACTTCACCGAGTAAAGATCGCGGATGACTTCCAGATGATCCCGCTGTTTTCCTGCCTTTGCACGTGAACCGATACCCACATAAAAGTCCTCGGTGTTTTCCCGGACAACGACAAAGTCGATGTCCTCGGGCTTCTTATTTGCGAGGGGGGTCTCGACTCCCTTCAGGAGTTTAATTGGGCGAAGATTCACATACTGATCGAAGTAGAATCTGATCGCAAGCAGGATGCCTTTCTCCAGGATTCCGGGTTTGACCCGGTCATCACCGATAGCGCCGAAGTAGATCGCCGGAAATTTTTCCAGTTCTTTCAGTTCATCTTCCGAGATCAGTACCCCGGTCTGCAGATACTTCTCTGCTCCCGTATCGAAATCGGTCCAGTTGATATCGAACCCGAACTTCTCACCGGCAGCATCCAGTACTTTTCTTCCTTCGGCAATGATCTCAGGACCAATGCCGTCACCCGGCATACATGCCGCATTATATGTTGTCATTTATTTCCTCGCATTTTTGCGTATTCAACAAGGCCGCCGGCCTCAACTATTCTCATCATAAACACCGGGATCGGTTCAAGCGGATACTTCTTTTTGTCTGCTTCGATGTATGCCTCCTTGAGGTTCACGAAAACCTCTGCTCCGTCGGCAATTTTGTCCGTATCCGGACAAACGAGCGGTAAAACACCGGTGTTTATCGCATTCCGGTAAAAGATCCTCGCAAACGATTTTGCAACGACAAATTCGATGCCGGCTCCTTTCAGTGCGAGAGGGGCATGCTCACGCGATGAACCGCAGCCGAAGTTTCTGCCGGCAACGATCACATCGCCGTCCTTTGCCTCCTTGGAGAATTCTCTGCGCGTGCCTTCGAAAGCATGCGATGCAAGCTCTTTTGGATCGTAGATCGTCAGGAACCGGCCCGGGATTATCGCGTCGGTGTCGATGTCGTTACCGAATTTCCATGCTCTTCCCATGATTCAGACCTCCCTCGGGTCGGTGATCACGCCGGTGACCGCGCTGGCAGCCGCCGTTTCAGGCGAGGAAAGATACACGAAACTCTCGGCACTTCCCTGTCTTCCCCGGAAGTTACGGTTCGATGTGGAGAGTGAGACCTCGCCGGGAGCTAAAAGCCCGAAAGCTCCGCCCATACACGGACCGCAGCACGGCGCTTCAACCAGTGCCCCTGCTTCGACGAACTTCTCGATAAGTCCTGCTTTCAGGATCTTCATGTACTCTGCTTTGGATGCCGGGACCATGATCACGCGAACATCTTCTGAGAAGACATTGTCGCCTAATACTTCGGCAGCACGAGCAAAATCCTCATATCTGCCGTTCGTGCATGACCCGATGAAGACCTGATCGACCGGTTTTCCGGCGACTTCAGTCACATCGACAACATTGTCGACATTATGCGGGACGGCGATCTTCGGATTGATCTTGGAGATATCATAATCTCGTGTCTCAAAGAATTTTGCATCCTCATCGCTCGCGAGTGAAAACGGCGTGCAGTCCGTTCTTCCCCGCAGATACTCCCAGGTCTTTTCATCCGGCGGGACGATGCCTGCCTTTGCTCCCATCTCGATGGCCATATTTGCACAGGTCATTCTTCCGGGAATGTCCATGTCGGAGAATGCGTTCCCGCAGAATTCAAGAGCCCGATAGGTCGCACCGTCCGCGCCGATATCGCCGGCAAGGGTCAGGATAAGATCCTTGGGACCGACCCGGTTCTGGAACTTCCCATTTGCATTGATCCGGATGGTTTCCGGAACTCTGAAGTAGAGTTCGCCGAACTTCAGGACGTATGCCATATCAGTCGAGCCGATACCTGTCGAAAATGCACCAAGAGCGCCGTACGCACAGGTATGGGAATCTGACCCGACGACGATATCGCCGGGTTTTACGCGCCCCTTCTCGGGAACGACCTGGTGACAGACCCCCTCTTTTATGTCATAGTTGTGGATGCCCTGTTCACGGGCAAACGTTCTCATCATCACATGATTTTCTGCTGCGCTGATGGAATCAGCAGGGATCTGATGGTCGAAGAGCATGATGACTTTTTTTGGATCAAAGACACTGCCCCCACCCATATCTTTCATTACATTGATCGCAAGAGGGCCTGTGATATCATGTATCATCGCACCGTCGACCGGCGCCATTACTACATCTCCTGCTCTGCATTCTTTTTTGCAGTGGGCGGAGAAGATTTTTTCAGTTATGGTCAATCCCATTTACATCACTTTCTTATTTTTTTATCTAAAATCATTCTTTTTTACTCAGACACGACCCGGAAGATCCACGCTGCAAAGCGACCCTGCCGGTCCGGACGAGTTCCAATACGCCGTAGGGACGCAGGAGAGATTCCAGAGCAAAGATCTTTTCCGGATCCCCGGTGATCTCAAGAACAAGGGTCTGCGGGCCGACATCGATGATCTTTGCGCGGAATATATCGGCGACCTGCATGACCTCGGAACGCTGGAGTCCCGGCTCGGCATGGACTTTTATCAGCGCGAGCTCGCGTTCGACATGCTCTTTTTCCGTGATATCCGTGATCTTTATGACATCGATCAGCTTATTGAGCTGTTTTTTGACCTGTTCGATGTGCATTTCGTCACCGATGACAACGATCGTGATCCGGCTCATACCCGGTGTTTCACAGGTCCCGACCGCAAGACTTTCGATGTTGAATCCTCGTCGTGAGAAGAGACCGGAAACCCGTGCGAGAACGCCGGCCTTGTTCTCGACAAGGACGCTGATGATATGCTGTTTCATGACTCGGATCCTCCGTTGTGATTATGTTTTCCGATCATCTCACTGATCGCAGCACCTGCCGGGACCATGGGAAAGACATTCTCTTCCCGCTCGATCCTGAAATCCAGGAGATACGGGCCGTTGTACGTTAACGCGGTTCTGAGAGCCTCGTCGATCTGACCAACAGAATCAACCCGCATTCCCTCGATCCCGTAGGCTTTTGCGATCCCGACAAAGTCCACGGGCGGCAGTTCCGTGTAGGAGTATCTTCTGTCGTAGAAGAGTTCCTGCCACTGTCTGACCATCCCGAGATACATGTTGTTCAGGATCACGATCTTCACCGGAATTTTGTACTGCGCAACGGTGGCAAGTTCCTGGATGTTCATCTGGAAACTTCCGTCACCGGCGATGACAACGACCGTTTCTTCAGGCTTCGCAAACCAGGCTCCTATCGCAGCCGGGAATCCGTACCCCATCGTTCCAAGACCGCCCGAGCTGATCCACTGGCGGGGTCGGGTAAATCCGTAGTGCTGGGCGGCCCACATCTGGTTCTGACCGACCTCACTCACAATTATCCCGCCGCCGTCAAGGAGCTCGGAGAGCTTGCGGATGATATTCTGCGGATGGACTTTCCCGTCGTTTACGACCCGTAACGGATGGTTTTTCCGCCATAATTTCACCTGTTCCAGCCAGGGTTCAGAGATACAACCTTTATTCTCCGCCATACAGATCATGTCGGCAAGAACCGATTTGGCATCGCCCACGATCGGCACGTCGGGATTGACATTTTTCCCGATCTCGGCGGGATCGATGTCGATATGGATGATTTTTGCATGCGGAGCGAAATGGCTCAGCTTTCCGGTGACACGGTCATCGAACCGTGCGCCGACCGCGATAAGGAGATCGGTCTCGGATACGGCGTAATTTGCATATTCTGTCCCGTGCATCCCGAGCATGCCGAGATTTAACGGGTGATCTGCCGGGATCGCTCCAAGACCCATCAGGGTCGTCGTGACCGGGAGGCAGAAGAGCTCGGCAGTCCTGATCAGTTCCTCCGACGCTCCGGCTGCGATGACGCCGCCGCCTGCATAGATGACAGGTTTTTTCGCGCTCAGGATCAGGTCAAGGGCCTTTTTGATCTGTTTGGCGTGCCCCTTTAATGTCGGCTTGTATCCTCTGAGTTCAGGCTCACCGGAGAGAACTTCTTCCGCGGCAACTTTCGCCGTCAGAACATCTTTGGGCAGATCGATGAGGACCGGGCCGTTTCGTCCTGTTCCAGCGATATAAAACGCGGACTTTACCGTCATTTTGATATCGCGGGCATCTTTTACCAGATAGTTGTGTTTGGTGATCGGCAGCGTTATTCCGGTGATGTCAGACTCCTGGAATGCATCATTTCCGAGCATTCCTGTTGGAACCTGACCGGTAAGTGCAACGATCGGCACCGAATCCATGTTAGCCGTGGCAATACCTGAAATGAGATTGCAGGCTCCCGGACCGGATGTCGAAAGACAAACGCCGACGCGTCCGCTGGCCCGGGCATATCCGTCCGCCGCATGAACGGCTGCCTGTTCATGTCTGACAAGGATATGCGTTACCTGTGCATCATAGAGCTCGTCGTATATCGGGAGGACAGCGCCTCCCGGATAGCCGAATATGATTTCAACACCCTCTTCTTTTAAACTTTCAATCAGTATTGCTGCGCCTGTTTTCATTCTCATCTCTCAGTAATCTATTCATGCCTGCTATTACCGCCTCGACACTTGCCTCAATGATATCTGTTCTGGCACCCCGGGAAGTCAAAACCCTCCCGTCTTTTCTCAGTTTCACCGTTACGTCGACCAAAGCATCCGTTCCGCCGTTGATCGCATCCACATGGTACTCCTCAAGCGTGATGTCGCCGAACTGGGCGACCGACTGCTGGAGGACTTTGACGGTCGCATCTACCGGACCTGTTCCGGTAGCTGCGCCGGTTACTTTCGTCCCGTTTACGACCATCGTTGCCGAAGCCGTTGGAATGGCGTTACTGCCGCTCACGACCGTGAACTGTTTAAGGCTGATCACCGGCTTGCATTCCAGAAGCATCACCGAATCTGCGATCGCCATAACATCGGCATCGGTCACTTTCATGCCCATATCACCGACTTTTTTGACTCGCGCCACGATCTCGGCAAGATGTTTTTCACCAGGTTCATACCCGAGCTCTTTAAGAGCCGACTGGACCGATGCGGATCCTGAATGTTTTCCAAGAACGATCCTTCGTTTTCTTCCGACCGTTTCCGGCGACATCGGTTCGTAGGTTGTCGGATCCCGCATAAGTCCGTGCGCATGGATCCCGCTTTCATGCGTGAATGCCATTCCGCCGACGATCGGTTTATTGGCTGCGAGCGGGATCTTTGTCAGCTGGGATACGAGGGTCGAGAGTGCATAGATCTTGGTCGTATCGATCCCGGTATCATAGCCGTACAGCTTTTCAAGCACCATCACGACCTCTTCGAAGGGCACGTTTCCTGCACGCTCTCCCATCCCGTTGATGGTCGTGTGGGCACAGGTCGCTCCTGATCGTAACGCCGCGATGGTATTTGAAAGAGCCAGTCCAAGGTCATTATGACAATGGATGCTTAAGGGTGCGAAGCATAACGGCGGAATGACCTCTGCGGTCCTTTCAGGCGTTAACAGCCCGACGGTATCACAGAAACAAAGCCTGTCAGCTCCGTGTGCTACTCCATCTCTAAAAAGCCGGGCCAGATATTCCTGATCTGCCCTTGAAGAATCCTCGCCTGAGAGTTCGACAGTAAGCCCTCTCTCTTTGGCATATGCAACGGATTCCATTGCCATTACATAGACTTCTTCGCGGGTTTTCCCGAGTTTTTTGGTTATATGAAGGTCAGAAACCGGAACGACAAGATGCACCGAATCCACACCGCATTTCACGGCAAGATCGATATCTTCGGTCTTGGCACGCGCATATGTGCAGATCTCTGCGTTGAGTCCCGCATCAGATATCAGCTTGAGAGCTTCTCTTTCGCCTTCGGATGCGACCGCGGATCCAGCCTCGATCACATTCACGCCGATTGCGGAAAGTTCTTCTGCGATTTTCAGTTTCTGTACGGGTGTCAGAGAGACGCCCGGCGTCTGTTCCCCGTCACGAAGGGTCGTGTCCAGGAAACGGATGTTTTTATAGCCAAATAAAACAATCACTCATGGGATTAAACTCCGGTTAGATAGTCTAACTTCGATTGGTATATATAAGTTTTGGAAAATCAGCAGAAATCCGCGCCCCCAACTGTGATTTTTTACGAATAGCGCAGAATACGCAATATGGGGGCCGTTTTTCAGTGCTGAAAAGAAAGTATTATATAATCGCGGTGCGTTGATATGTGGTATGTCTCAGGAAGATGGGATCGGAGCAGTCACTGCGAAAGTGGCGGATTGCATTCTATTGCAATGAAAGTACAGTCAACACGAATAGACGAGTGACTATTTTAGACACCACCCTTCGTGATGGTGAACAGACTCCCGGTGTATCATTCACACTGGAGCAGAAGATTGAAATTGCGCATCAGCTGTCCGACATCGGCGTTGATGTGATCGAAGCTGGCTTTCCGGCATCTTCGGATGTCGAATTTGAAACGGTCAGGAGGATCTGTGCTGAAGAGGGTATCCGCCCCAAGATCTGCGGACTCGCACGCTCAGTAAAAGCGGATGTAGATCGTTGTATCGAGGCCGGCGTTGATATGGTCCATGTGTTTATTCCTACATCTGAGATCCAGAGAACCTATACCATCAAAAAAAGTCATGCCGAAGTCCTGGCCATTACCCGCGAGATCATTACATATGCACGTTCAAAGTGCGATATTGTGATGTTCTCACCGATGGATGCGACCAGAACAAAACCGTCAGAGCTGATCGAAGTCTGTAAAGCAGCAGATGAAGCCGGCGTGACGATCATCAACATTCCCGACACCGTCGGGGTAAGCACTCCGTCGATGATGAAACCCCTCGTCGCGATGATCCGGGAAAACGTCAAATGCAGAATCGACGTGCATTGTCACAACGATTTCGGTCTGGCGACCGCAAACACGATCGCCGCGGTAGAAGGCGGAGCAGATCAGATCCAGGTCACCGTAAACGGTATCGGCGAACGTGCGGGAAATGCCGATCTCGCACAGACGGTCATGATCCTGAAATCGATCTATGGAATGGAGACCAACATTCAGACAGAAAAACTGGTCGAGACATCAAGACTGGTCTCCAGATTTTCCCGGATCGCCGTACTCCCTGTCCAGCCGGTAGTGGGCGACAATGCATTCTCGCACGAAAGCGGGATCCACTCCCACGGCGTAATGGCAAACCCGGGAACATTTGAACCCGGCATCATGACGCCCGAAATGGTGGGTCACCGAAGACGCTTAAAGCTTGGAAAGCATGTTGGAAAACATGCCGTCCGGCAGATGCTGGAAGACGTAAACGTAAATCCGTCCGACCCGGAGCTGGACATGATCGTCGCAAAGGTCAAGGAGATCTCCGGACGCGGACGAAAAGTAACCGAGTTCGATCTGTTCGAGATCGCAAAAAGCATCACCGGCAGTCATAATGACAAAAAAATGATCGAGCTGGATGACATTTCGGTATTCACCGGCAGCCATGCGATCCCGACGGCAAGCGTACGGGTCGTGGTCCACGGGGAAAACAAAACCTGCTCAAGAACGGGTGACGGGCCGGTGGATGCGGCAATGAAAGCGCTTTTAGCGATCGCGCCGGGAAAAGTTCAGTTGAAAAGCTTTCAAATCGAGGCGATATCAGGAGGGAGCGATGCTCTGGGCTGTGTCACCATCGAAGTTGAGGACGAGAAAGGCAGGATCTTTGATGCAGCTGCTTCAAACAGTGACATCGTGATCGCATCCGCCGAGGCGATGGTGAATGCCCTCAATGTCGTGTACCGTTCAGGCGGATTCGACAGATAAACTATTTAATCATAAGAAGGTTAAACTACACAGTATTTACCAAAAAAGGAAGGAAAAAAATGATGGAAAAATATCATGAAACGGATGCGGACCTGAAAGATCTCTCAGGAAAAACGATCGCAGTTATAGGCTACGGATCACAGGGAAGAGGTCAGTCATTGAATCTGAAAGACAGCGGCCTTAACGTCATCATCGGGATCAGAGCAGGAAAGAGCAGAGATCTCGCAAAGAAAGACGGGTTTGCAGTCTACGACGTCGCCGAAGCTGCAAAGAAAGCAGATGTCATCATGATCCTCGTCCCCGACGAGACCCAGGCGGCAGTCTACAAAGCCGAGATCATGCCCTACCTCACAGAGAACAAATGCCTCATGTTCTCCCACGGATTCAACATCCACTTCGGGCAGATCGTTCCTCCGGCAAATGTCGATGTCATCATGGTCGCACCCAAAGGTCCCGGCCACATGGTCAGAAGAACCTACGAAGAAGGAAAAGGAGTCCCCGCACTCATCGCGATCGAGCAGGACCACACCGGAAACGCAAAGAAATTCGCTCTTGCCTATGCAAAAGGAATCGGCGCGACCAGAGCAGTCGTCCTTGAAACGACCTTCAGAGAAGAGACCGAAACCGATCTCTTCGGCGAACAGGCAGTTCTCTGCGGAGGAGTCACCTCGCTCATCAAAGCCGGATTCGACACCCTCGTCGATGCAGGATACGCGCCTGAGATGGCATACCTGGAAGTTCTGCACGAGATGAAGCTCATCGTCGACCTGATCTACGAAGGCGGATTCACCAAAATGCGTGAAGCGATCTCCAACACCGCACAATACGGCGACATCACCCGCGGCCCGCGTGTGATCGGCGAAGAATCCTACGAAGCAATGCGCGAGATCCTCTACGAGATCCAGTCCGGCGAATTTGCCAAGGAATGGATCCTTGAAAACATGGTCAACAGACCGGTCTTCAACGCACTTACCCGGGCAGATGAAGAGCATCTGATCGAGGAAGTCGGATCAGAACTTCGTGCAATGATGCCCCAGTTCAAAAAGAACTGAATCTCCCCTCCACTTTTTTTACGATTTTTATCGAACTGCTCTGCAGAATAAACATCCGGGGCACATGGTTTTATTACCGATCACGTGAAATGGTACTGGTATGTGTGACGAATGTCTGCCAGCTAAGCGAGGAATCGCCGCCAGCAGAAGCTCTGTACTGAGCACATCGCACAATGCATCTTTTGAAAATATCCTGTCTGTGATTGCAGACGGCCTAGTATCTGTATACGTCAGCATTGCTGTTATTTTCAGCATTAGCTATGTATTCTGGTTTAGACAGTAGTCAAACTGCACCAGAACAGATCTCCATAAAATAACTCAAGCCTTTTATCGGGAACTCCTCTGGTGCAGTGGATACCAGATTTTTACCAAATCACCTGAATAAAAAAACACCGGAGAAAAAAATGAGAGGAAAAGAGATCAGACTTGAAAGAATCATGAAAAGAGATACAGGAACAACCGTCATAGTCCCGATGGATCACGGCGTGTCCAGCGGACCTATCCCCGGATTGATCGATCTGGAAAGATCGGTCGATCTGGTCGCAAAAGGCGGAGCCAACGCAGTAATCGGCCATATGGGACTCGCTCTCCACGGTCACCGGAAAGGCGGCCCTGACATCGGATTGATCCTGCATCTATCCGCAAGCACGGATCTGGGACCGGATCCGAACAACAAAGTCCTGGTCAACAGCGTGCAGAATGCGCTGAAAATGGGAGCAGACGGCGTATCCATGCATGTAAACATCGGCGCCGAGAATGAAGCAAACATGCTTGGCGACCTTGGGCGGGTCGCGATCGAGTGTATCGAATGGGGAATGCCGCTTCTTGCGATGATGTATCCCCGGGGAAAAGACATCAGATCCGAGAACATGCAGGAAGCCGTCAAACTCGCGGCCCGGGTCGGATCAGAACTTGGGGCAGACATCGTCAAAACCGTCTACACCGGAGACCCGGATTCATTCAGGGAAGTCACCGAAGGATGCCATGTACCCGTAGTTATCGCCGGCGGCTCGAAAATGAGCGATCTGGCGACCATGCAGCTGATCGAAGGGGCGATGGAAGGCGGCGCTGCCGGCGTATCGATCGGGCGAAACGCATTCCAGCACAAATACCCGGACCGATTCGTCAGAGCCGCCGCGATGATCGTCCATGAACGCAGAACTGCAGAAGAAGCGATCGAGATCCTGCTCGCCGAGGATTGAAGACAGAGAAAACGAACCGGAAAATCATCAGGAATGCAGGATATGGAACCAGCCGCAGGAGAAAAGAAGATGATCCGAAAGGATACCGTCGGAATAATCGGGGGATTCGGCGGCATGGGACGGTTGTTCTCAGCCGTGTTCCAGCGGGCGGGATACAAAGTCCTCTGTTCCGGAAGAAAAACGCCCGTCTCAAATGAGGATATCGCCTTGACCTGCGATATTGTCATCGTCTCTGTTCCCATCCATGACACCGTCCGGGTGATCGAGGAGATCGCCCCGCTTCTCAGCGAAGAGCAGGTGTTCTGCGATCTCACCTCCATAAAAACCGCTCCGGTCGAAGCGATGCTGAGATCCAAAGCGCAGGTCATCGGCCTCCACCCGATGTTCGGCCCTTCGGTCTCCACGATCTTCGGTCAGACGATCGCCGCATCGCCCGCCAGATGTGAGGAAAAAACCCGGGAGATGCTCTATCAGATATTCACAAACGAAGGAGCGAAGGTTTGTCCGATGGATCCAAAGGAGCATGACAAAATCATGAGCATCGTCCAGGGTCTTGTACACTTTACGACCCTGTCCGTCGCCGAGACGATAAAAAACACCGGCATCCCGCTGGAGGCAATCCTTCCGGTGATGAGCCCGGTGTACCGGATCGAACTCGGTCTGGTCGGAAGGATACTCGGACAGGATCCTTCACTCTATGCAGACATCCTGCAGATGAACCCGGAAACGGCAGGCGTCCTTGAAACCCTCGCAGATTCGGTCGCCTCGCTGAAAACGATCGTCGAATCAAAGGATCCGGAGAAGTTCGCCGCCTTCTTTACGGAAAACAGCAATGCATTCAGATCCTATATCCCCCAAGCGGCTGAAGAGACGGACAGACTGATCGAAACTCTGGTGAAGATGAAATGACATTAGCAGTACTTGGCCCGAAAGGCACGTTCTCCTGTGAACTTGCCGAAAAAATCAGGGAAGAACATGAAGAGATACTTCTCTATCCGACGATACGGGACGTTTTCACCGCGGTTCTCGAGAAAAATATCCGGGGCATCGTTCCTGTAGAAAACAGCGAGGCGGGCGGCGTCGGGGAGACCCTGGACGGTCTTTTGCAGACAGAATGCAGTATCACCGCAGAATATTACATGCCGATACGGCACTTTTTCGTATCAAGATACGGGCCGGATGAGATATCGGTCATCTACACCCACTCCCAGTCGCATGAACAGTGCAGCGTCTTTCTGCGCAGTCTGAAAAATATCTCCCTGATCCATACGAGCAGCAACGCCCAAAGCGCAAAAGAGGCGGCATCGGTGCAAGGCTCGGCGGCCGTAACAACGGAAAGCGCCGCAAAATTGTACGGCCTTTCGATCCTGAAAAAAGATATTCAGAACGCGCAGAACAACACCACCCGGTTTCTTGAGATAACAGCCGGCGTTTCAAAGCCAAACGATTTGGAAAAATGCAGTGTCGTTATCATCCCAAGAGAGAACCGGCCGGGTCTTTTATACGGGATCCTGGGGATCTTTGCACGCAGAGGGATCAATCTGACACGTATCGAGTCGCGCCCGTCGAAGGAAGGGATCGGCAGATATGTCTTTTTCATCGATTTCGAAACGAATCGGGGATGGCAGGAGACGATCACCGAACTGAAGGAGATCACCGGGGTGAAAGAGCTTGGATGCTATAGAAAAAAAGAGGCGGCCTAGATTTCGCGGACGTGCTCTTTTCGATTTCTTTTTCCCTTGGCAAAGCCTATAAATTAATGCCTGTTCCTATAACCATTTAGCGGCGGTGAAGGAACAGGCATTCGTTTCTTCGACCCGCAGTTTTCTGTTGTATTCTTTCAGGCAGCCGGTATTTTCACGCAGATCATCTGATCATTCAGCCCTGGCCGGACGCGTATTTCCCAGAATAGAGAAAGGACATAAGCGGGAATGGGTTTTGGCGTTCACGACCCTGAAAACACACTATTATAATAGTGCATATTTTCAGTCATGTCATATTCACAATCAAACACCCGTATTCTATATTAATATACCCAGAAACCAGAGGGGCATACGATGGTTTTATGTATCTGCTGAAAAATACTATTTTCTTGTGCGGTGTGCGGTACATGAAAATGCCTGACAGAATTCCACAAGCTATGTTTGCCCCCTGCGGGATGAACTGTATGGTCTGCTGCAGGCATTGTCTGCCAAAAAAATCCTGCGGCGGATGCCTCATGGATGCGGACAGAAAAACCGAAGGCTCCAAAAACTGCAGGATACTGGCATGCCTCCGGCAAAAAGGCCTCCATTACTGTTTTTCCTGCGAAAATTTTCCCTGCAGCCTGCTATATAAAATGGATAAACGCTATCGGGATCGATACGCTGAAAGTCTGATCGAAAACAGCATCCTGGCAAGGGACCAGGGACTTGACGCATTTCTTGCGGCCGAACGGAAAAAATGGACCTGTCAAAAATGTGAAGGGATCATCTCGCTGCATGACAATGAATGCAGCGAATGCCATACTTTTTTTGGAAAAAACCGGACCCTCATCTAAAAAACAGAAAGGGTTATCCCAATCAGTCTGTAAAAAATCAGACGGTTTCCTCGTCTGAACCGTCCTGATCGCCAAGACGTTCCAGGATCCACTTTGAATCGACCGCCGCGCACTCTGTTATCGGCACATCCCAGATCGGCTCTCCGGTGAGGACGCATGTCTGATACAAAGCATACGGCAGCTCCAGGGTCCCCATAAGCTCCTCATCGCGGAACGCCGTAAACACCAGCACCTCCTCGCCGTCGACCACATCGCGCTTCGTGAACTTCAGCTCATCCGGGATCTTTTCCGGATCATCGTCCCGCATCTTTGCAAGCGTTAAGACCTTAAACAGCTCAACCACGCGGTCATCCAGTCCTGCTTCGAAGATGAAGATCTTCTCCTTCAGCGCATTCATATCCGCAACAAGCCTCATCGGTCGTTCGTGATAGATCACCTGATCGGCGATATCTCCTTCGATACCGACCTCGCGATCCTCACAATCCGGTTCAAGATAGATCAGAAATCCGCCGTTCGTCTCCTTATCTTCATACACGAACGGGTAGCCGGCATATCCGGCAAAACTGCATTCATCACAGCTGAACTCAAACAGCTCCCCGGTCAGCACCTTCTCGCGCATCTCCGGATCGGTCGTCACGTTCACCGACGGACAGATCGTGATCGTCTGTTCATGCCCGCAGACCGGACAGACCACAACATCTTCATCGGTGATCATACGCGGATCCACTCTTTATCGACGACGCTGTAGCCTTCCACGGGACGTTCCCAGATCACATGCATAAGCATCTTGATCTTCTCATAAGTATCAAACGGGATCTTGATCGGATCGAGATACTCGGTCCCGAGACGGGGGACAAAGATCAGCGACCTGCCTTCGCAGGCGAAACGGTCCTCGGCGTAATAGAGAGCTTCGGGGATGATCTTCTCCTTTTTTGCCTCCATCTCTTTCAGGATCGAATCTTTTACGAGTTCGATGATCCGGTCATCCAGCTTGTCGCGGAAGATAAAGATCTTCTCGCGCATATCGTCCTGCGTGTGGACAAGTCTCATCCGGATCTCAGATAGAAGATGAGCTGGCAAAACATTTGGGAGACTGATCGTCCGCTCAGTTGAATCCGGCTGGAAATAGAGGGAGAACTTTTCATTCAGATCATGATAGAGGAGGGGATATTCAACAGCCCCGGAAAAACCGCAGTTGTCGCAGACGAGCATCGTAAGGGATCCGTCGAGGAACTTCTCACGAATGTCGTGGTTTGCGGCATTGATACTTCTGTAGAGGGTGAACTCCTGTTTTGACCCGCATTTTGGGCAGGTGATGACTTGTACTTCTGATTTCATTACTCTTTCCTCCCGCTTGGTCCGCGGTGGTGATGCGCAAACTCGCCGGATTTTATCAGATCTCCGGTGAAAACCGGCCCGTCTTTGCAGACTCTGAGTCCGTGGTCATCCATACAGCAGGATCCGCAGACCCCGACCGCACATTTCATGTACCGGTGCATCGAGAACTGGCCGCGGTTTTCGATACCTTTTGCCACCAGACGGTCAAGAACGCCTTTCATCATCATCTCGGGACCGCAGACACAGATCGTGTCATATGATGTTATATCGATCTGATCGATGATCCCGGTGACAAATCCGTGGAATCCGTATGTTCCGTCATCTGTGGCGATTTTTAGATCGCTGACTTTTTCGAGGTCCTCGGCAAAGACGAGCTCTTCTTTGGTCCGTGCCCCGAGAATGAAGGTGTCGACTTCTCCGGATGCCGCCAGCGTAAAGAGCGGGGTGACCCCGATTCCGCCGGCAACGGCAAGCACTTTTCCGCTCGGGGAAAATCCGTTCCCGAACGGGCCGCGGATCCCAAGTTTGTCGCCGGCTTTGAGGGAGAAGAGCGCTTGTGTGGCATCCCCGACTTTCATGACGGTGATGGAGTTCGCGGCAGAAAATGCCATCGGGATCTCGTCGACTCCCGGGATCCAGACCATGCAGAACTGACCGGGGCGGAATGCAAAGAGTTTGTCAAAGACGAACGTTTTGACGGTGGGCGTTTCATCGACGACTGTTGTGATCGTCACGACCTCAGGCATCTCAGACATGGGCGCACCCCACGATCTCTTCGGCGGGTATTCCGTCTTCGGCGTAAAGATCGGCCGCGATTTCGGAGAATACATTGACCGAGTCGTAGATCGCGCTGCCGATCTCGACGGCGGAGGCGCCTGCCATCATCATTTCTACGACATTGTCTGCAGTCGTTATCCCGCCGCAGCCGATGATCGGGATGCCGACGGCTTCGTAAAGGTCATAGACGCTTCGAACGGCGATCGGGAAGACCGCTTTGCCGGAGAGCCCGCCAAAGACGTTGCCGAGAACAGGGCGGCAAAGTTCGGTGGATATCCTCATTGCTTTGACGGTGTTTATTGCGACTAACGCGTCGGCTCCGCCTTTTTCTGCAGCTTTTCCAATCATTTTGATATCGGTTACGTTGGGGGTGAGTTTGACCCAGACGGGTTTATTGTATGTTTTGACGATCTCGGTGCATTCCTGTACGATCCGCGGGTCGACGCCGATGGCGGCGCCGTAGCCTTCCGCGTGGGGACAGGAGAGGTTCAGTTCGAATGCGGCGGCATTGGAAAACCAGGATGCGACTTCGCCGAACTCGGCTGGAGTGCCGCCGAAAATACTTACTACGACCGGTTCGCCCTTAAGGGGGGAGATCTCTTCGACGAAGTCTTTGGACGGGTTTGGCAGTCCCATGGCATTGATGAGTCCGCAGTCGACCGGGATGAGGGCCGGACCGTGATGACCGGGAATGGGGTTTGGGCCGATGGATTTTGTGACGACGCCGCCTGCACCGAGAGCGAGCATTCTTTTTAATGATGCGCCGGTGGTCCCGAGGATCCCTGCTGCAAGGAGCATGTGATTTTTGAGAGGGACGCCGGCGATCTCCTCTTCTGGAAGCTTTATCTGGATCATTGTATTTCTTGCAGGTACTATTCGCGGTTTTGGGTTATGTAACTCTCTGTTCGGGATGGGAGCAGAGTAAGGAGGGGGAGGAGACGAAGAGAGGTGTGCGGCTGAAGATATTTGCGCAGGGTCGGGAAAAAAGAGGGATCCGTCCGGGCAGGTATTTTTGTTTTGCCGCTGTCAGGACGCCCGCGTTCAGCTTGTATTTCCGCTCTCGTTCACGGCAAAGAGATAATTTGCCGGATCGAAGATGCTGTAGAAGAGATGCATGAACTCTTTGATGATGTCAAGAGGAGCCGGGATCATGCTCATATTGCCTGTCTCGGCGGATGATGTCGTCAGAGATTTCACCGCCGCGGTCTGGGTCGGGGTTGAAGTAGCGAGCGGAGCCTTCACCAGAATAGAGAGGGACTCAGTAACGCTGCCGTTTGTATTTGTGGCGGTTAAAATTGGATAATAGCTTACTGCGGTTGAATAGGTGTGGTCCACATACCCATTCTTTGTAGAGGTAATGATTGTCCCGTCACCAAAATTCAGTGTTACATTCGTGGCATTGGTTGTTGCTACCGTGAATCGTACGTCCAAAGGTGAAGTCCCGGAGGTAGGCGTCACAGTAAATTTGGTGATAACAGGGTGGATCTTTCCTTCTGCTGTTGTTTTAGGACATGTATAGGTGATCGTGGCTGATGTCCTGTCATCATTCAGGGACACGAGCGCTGTTTTATCGTTTAACGTAGCCTTAGATTCAGAAGTGAATTTATATCCGCTTTCGGCCTCTACAGTAATCACTGCCTTATAGACGGTTTCATACTTAAATACAGTTCCACTAGTGGATTCGTCTGAATCGTCCTTCCAGGTAATATTGGAAATGGAAGCAATACCTCCGCTTGGTGTTGAACTTACGGCGGGTTTGGAGGTATTTTTTGTTGCCCCTCCAACCGGCAGAGTCACGCCGGAGATCGTAACGGAATCAATGCGGGTTATCAGTGAGGTTGCGTCGAACGAATGATTAAGAATGATTTGGTTGCCTGTTCTGCTGACAAACTCTTCTGTTGGAATATTCTGTCCATTCAGGGCTACTGTTGGTGAGTTTGTAAATTTATAATTCGTTGATTCTACGGGAATGGTAATATTGGCATAATATTTCTGTCCTTCGACAAATGTAGGGACCAACGGACTCCAGGCTACAGTTGGATTCCCAACCCCGCGTGTAATCGAACTTGGATTCGCGGGCAAATTTCCGGTCGCTGGCGGAGTTAAATTCAGAGCCACATATGAAATTTCAATGGGAGTGGTTGCATCAAATTCATGGCTAATTGTAAGTTCATTATCGGATACTTCAACTTTAGTTCCAGATACCAGGTTACCATTCAGTTTCACCGTTGAAGAACTGGCAAACAGATAACCGGGTTCTGCAGGAACCTTAATTGTAGCTGTATAATTTATATTAGAATTGAATGGGGAGTTATTTGGATCCCATGATACACTGGGCGTTCCAACACCCGTCGTGTCAGATGTAGCAGATGTAGCCGGAGGTTCCCCGGTTCTCGGAGCAGTTATCGTCACATTGACCAAATCAAGCGAAATTTTGTCAGTTGATTCAAAATCTTGGGATACAGTGAACGATTTATTCGTTAAGATTCTAGGATCGACGGACTTATCATTAACTGTAACTTTCACTGACTCAGTAAAATTGTAACCATTATTTGCAGTGACCGTAATCGTAGAAGTATACGCGGTACCTGGAGCAAATTTAGCACCGCTCGGAGTCCACGTTATGGTCCCTGCTGCATTATCCAACGTGAGAGATACTTGTGGTGCTTCACCTGTTTTTGGCGTAGTTACAGAAATTGCAATATTATCAATGGGTGTATCATCCGCGCTCACTGCCCCCACGCATCCCATCACCAGGAACATCGCGAGAAGCACCAGTATCAATCGTTTCAGAATCATTTTTGTACCTCCTCTACATCGACCCTGCTGCAAACAGCAGCACATACACAATGATCAGGCCAAGAAACGCGGAAACCGCCGCCTGGCCCGTCCGCATATCCTGACCGGCGACAAGACCCTTCCAGGTCACCGCCGCCGACCAGATACCGGCCGCAAACATACCCAGGATCGGGATCCAGCCAATCACCGCATATGAAAGTGTGCTCCGCATCACGATCGCCGTTATCTCTGAAAACCGGACATCCGGCTCACAGACCCGCGCCGTGATCCCGGTCACCACTGCCCGGATCATCACCGCTGCCAGCCATATCAGATACAGAACCAGAATAAACAGCACCAGAAGCATCAGATCGGTCTGCAGAGCCGAAAAAATCGGGAAATTTTCAGGCGAGATCCGCAAAACCGCCGGCGCCGCATACGCGATCATCAAAACCGACACAACCGCCCACAACGCTCCCGACAACAAAAACATCCAAAGAGCATCCCGCGGCCGCTCATGCAGATAAAACGAATACGCATCAGACGGCCGGGTCAGAAATCCGATCAGCCCGCCGTTATACGGCGGTTTTTCCCGCCGCTCCCGCTTCGCCGGCCGATCTGTGTTCGCCCGTCTCTCCCGGCGCGGGGAAATATCCGAAGATTCAGACGCCGCCGCATTTCGATGAAGAAGCGTCCCGCACAAAGCGCACACCTCATCATCCACATGATTTCTGGCCCCGCATGCCGGACAGTACATATCCTGCGAATTCCTCCGGGAAGGCGGCGCCACCGTCGTTACCGTATACTGCCGGGCCTCCGGGGCATACATCGGCTCCTCCTCCGGGAGAAGCTCGGAAAGCTTCTGGATCCACTGCTCCCGGTCCGGCATCCCGGAAAACAGCAGATGCATCTCCTTCTCCCCCTCACGTCCCGCGATCTGCAGAGCGATACCCGGCTCTCCCACCTCGCCTGCAAGACGGATCGCGCGGCAAAGCGTATTCAGCGCAAACTCTCCCATAATCGAGGTCTTCCCCTCGATCACCAGCCGCGTGTTCGTCAGATGCAGCGTAACAAAATTCCGCTTGATCCTAACGCCGCCCGTCGAAAGAACCACACGCTCACCCGCTTCAGGTGAAAATATCCCCGTACAGGTCACCACCGCCGGCTCAGGCGCGGCCGAGATCAGCACCTGGTGAGAAGGCAGCCGCTCTTTCAGCTCCCTCATCCAGGCGGTCCGTGCCGAATCGGTTGGAAACGACAGAACCATCTGCTTTGCCCCGGTCTGGGATCCGACGGAAAGAGCGATCGCCGGTTCTCCCTCCTCCGTCTCGAACGCCGCGGCATCCATCAGCTCGGCGATCGCAAACTCCCGCCCGATTTTCCCTGCCGTATTCTGGAGGATCAGCCGGATATTGGTCAGATATATCGTATAAAAAGTCCGCTTCACCCGCACGCCGGCCGTTTCGATCACGACCGACTCGCCGGAGACGAACTCCGGGCGGACGGTGTTCACCGGAATGTCCGGTGCCGGAACAACCGGTTTGATCTTCAGTTCCGGGGCAGGACTTCGCGGCGGAGCCGCAGTTTTGGGCTGTGCAGACTCTCCTGCACCCCCTTCGGCAAACGGTTTTTCGCCGCCCGCTTCGGTGATCTGATCCAGCCAGGCCTGCTGCTCGCCCGCCTTGAAGACATTCCCTACGGGAAACGCCCAGATCATCTCCTTTTGTCCTTCCGGGGTGGAAACGACAAGTTTCAGACCCGGTTCGCCGGACTCCAGTCTGCAGGGCTCCGCGGAAAGGATGCTGCTGACCTTGAATTCCCTGGGCGAAGGACCTCCCTCAACGATAAGGCGTTCGCTTGTCAGCGTCGCAAAAAACTGCCGGTTCTTGACAAGGATCGGTGATGCGTAATGCTGAACTTCGTTTGCGTGCATCTCTACGGGAGACATAGACTAATAGGTTAACTGTTTCTCCTCCTAACTATTTATACATGTCAACACGGTATACGATGTTTTAATACGTTTGCGGATGTATTTTCATCATATGACTGAAAATTCCTGCCCTATGTGCGCAAGCACCTTCGGGTCGCTTTTGGCAAAAGGGATACTGATGATCATTCTCGGTATCCTGATGATGGTTTTCACCCTGGCATCTCTGTTTGCGAGTGAGATCCTTCTTGCGATCCTGCTGATCTTTGTGGGTATCACTCTTCTGACCGCCGGAACGACCTTCTTTGGCGAGGCGAAACGCACCTGGTGGGTCGTCGTTCTGGGTGTCCTGGTGATCCTGTTCGGTATCCTTACGCTGATTAACCCGGGGATCATGCTCGTGTATGCAATGTATGTTCTTGCGGCCGCAGCCTTGATCGGCGGAGTGACGGATCTTGCCGTTGCGTTGATGGGAAAATCCGCTCAGTTCAACCGCGGTCTTCTCGCCGTTTCCGGTATCCTGGGGATTATCCTCGGTGTTTTGTTCCTGATCAACCCGGTCATTTCGGCATTTACGATCATCGAGATCGCGGGCATCTTCTTCTTTGCATTCGGTATCGTGGCGATCATCGAAGCATTCATGGCAAAATCCGCATCCGCATAACTGCTGAGGAAACTTAGCCTTTTTTTGCCTTGCGGCCAAATCT
>NZ_KE387270.1:1788-77558 GCF_000430905.1 Methanocorpusculum bavaricum DSM 4179 | reverse complement strand
CGATCGCGCTTTCAAAGAGTCTTTCCTTTACGACGGATGCCATTGATGAGGTGAGAAGCAGTATTCACACCTATAGTCATCGCGAGGTCATCGCTGATGAGGAGATGTTTGCTGCAACCTCTCTCAAGGAGTGGGATGGGCATCGATGTTATACGCATGTGTATTATGATCCGCGGAAGGTTTCAGAGGAGGAGGCGAAATTTTACCGGAAGATCGATGTATATTATCAGGAGCTGCGGTCTGAAAAGCTGAATCCCGAGCATCAGAAGTTCTATGACAGGTTCTTTACGATTGAGAGAAAGCAGCATGTTGGAAGGGTGGTTATGCCAAACGATGAGGCTATTTTGGCGTTTCAGAATAAGTATGCGGGGTATTCGGTGATTATTTCCAATGATCTGAAGGATCCGGTTGAGGCGCTGATGGTGTATCGGGCAAAGGACCGGGTCGAAAAGTCGTTTGATAATCTGAAGAATGATTTGGATGGAAAGAGGCTTCGGGTAAGGAGTGAGTGGGCGATGGGGGGGAGGATGTTTGTGCAGTTCTTAAGTCTGATTCTGGCGTCGTATATTCAGAGGGTGATGAGGGAGAAGGATTTGTATAAGATGTATTCGATGCAGTCGATTATTGAGGAGATGAAGATTCTGATGAGGATTACGCTGCCTAGAAGCAGGAAGGTTCTGTATTCGGCGTTGACGGCGGATCAGAAGAGGATTTGTGAGGCGTTTGGGATTGAGGCGGGGACCTAGGTAAAAATTGGCGGGGGATTAGGTTGCATCATCAAGAGGATTCCACGACTTGACTCATGAATGGGACAGAACACACACGGTTGAGAGCTTTGATCAGATAGACAGTAGAGCATATCTGGTGCACCCATGGCTCAAATATCCAAAGTTTGGTCACGCCTCTGCTACTGATTACGCATCACGTTTTGTTAGATATGGTATGATCACCAGAGATGAGGCAATGCAACTTGTAAAAGAACACGACGCAAAGTTAGATCCAAAATGCATTCAGGATTTTATTGAATTCTGTGGTTATACTGAAACGGAGTTCTGGGTTATCGTAGATAAACTCTATAACAAAGAACTCTTTGAGAGAAATAATTGCGGTGAATATGTACTAAAATATTCTGTGTGGAGTCATAACGAGTAAATAAATATACATCTATTTTTTCATCAAAAACTCTGTCATCCTAAAGTCCATCTCGCAATCAATATCCACAGAAACCTTCCTTCCCATGACATATGCATAGCATCGCTCCCGATAATAGTCTCCCCACTCCCGATAATACCTAACCGAGGCAATGTACATTGCTCCATTGATTCGATAATACGTATCCAGAGTCTGTCGCGGTTTATCCTTTGCCTCCGGTTTAATGAAGCCATCCATCGATCCATCAGTCGGCAGCGTTCCGCACAAAAATGGAGAATGTTCCATTTCAGTTACCCCAACAACAGCGCAGGCCTTCTTTTGAGTGAAAATATCATACGCATTGATGATATCTTCTGCAGTCCGCAATGGAGAAGTCGGCTGAAGAAGAGCAAAGGTATCGAAGGTTTTACCGCCTGCTTCATATCTATTCAAAACATCCAGAATGACATCCTTGGAGGTTGCCGTATCTGACGCCAGTTCTTCAGATCGAAGGAATGGCACCTCTGCCCCATATTTTCCGGCAATCTCGGCATATTTTTCAGTGTCGGTTGATACCATAACCTCATCAAAGATCCCGGAGTCAAGTGCGGCTTCGATCGAATATGCCATCAGGGGTTTTCCATGTAGCAATCGAATGTTTTTATCCTTTAATCCTTTGGAACCGCTTCGTGCCGGAATTATTGCAATGTTTTTCATAGGACATCACATATCATAGAACTCTTTCTTTAAATCGATTCTGCCATTATCCAGCCATTCATGCAGGGCATCAACAATTTTCTCAGCTGCGTGTCCGTCTCCATACGGATACGCGGCAGACGCAGCCTTCTGCAAAAATTCTTCTGACATCGCGGTCTTCATAGCACCCACGATCTCTGAAGTTTCAATACTGCAGTTGATCACTGTTTCTGCCATGATTCGGCCCTTCTGCCTTATTCCAAGGTTGACTGTAGGAATCTTAAAATATGGAACTTCTGCAATGCCGCTGGATGAATTTCCGATGACCATCGATGCATGTTTCAGAGCACTCAAATATTTTAAATTTCCAAGAGATGCAACGGTGAGAACATTTGGATGATCTTTTGCATATGCGTCGACCATCTCATTAATGATCATCCCGCCTTCATCTGCATTGGATTTGGTAATGATAAATTTTAGATCAGGGAATGCAGACAAAGCCCGTAACAGCTGATTGCATTGATCTCTAACATTGTTATTATTGAGTGTCTCAGGATGAAAAGTAACAACACCGTACTTTGAGTTTTTTATGTCAAAATCCAGTATAGATGTGAGATCATCTTTTGACAAGAGTTCCATTTGTCTGACGTTGTCTATCCCGATGGCCCCAACATTGTATACACGATTTGGCTGTTCTCCAAGCTGGATCACCCGTCTTCGGTATGCTTCGCAACTTGTGAAATGAAGATAGGATAATTTGGTTATGGCGTGTCTGATCGAGTCATCGATCGCCCCTTCAGTCAGCTCTCCGCCATGCAAATGTGCAATAGGGATTTTTGCATTCAGGGCCGCTAGGGAAACAGCGAGAGTTTCATATCGATCACCCAGCACGATGAGCAAATCCACCGTGTGTCTCGCAAACATTTCTGCAAACCCTGTTATGGCACGCGCCATTATATTGCTGACATCAACGGCATTTTGTATTGGCGAGAGGATAATGTCCACACGCTCATCGATGGAGAAACCGTCTGCAAGAATTTCCTTATAGGTATTGCCAAATTCACTGCAGTAATGGGTACCGGTTGCTGCAAGAAGGAGACAGAATGCCTTATCCCTTTTAATTAGTTCAGCAAGAGGACGAAGTAAGCCCCATTCTGCCCGAGAAGCTGTGACCACACAGATCGTTTTCGTCATAATTCAATCAACTCATCATAAACAAAATCACGAGTGGCTTTTTGTCCCAGAACCTCAAACCACTTCATGGGTGATATGCCGTTTCCCGGTCGCTTTACCGTGATATTATCCTCGGTGAATACAGTTCCGGCTTTGATACCGCATTTAGCAACAATGCTTTTTCTTGCAATATCGCGATTTACAAGTTCTGATCCTGTTGGTTGTTTTTCAGAACTGCCGAGTGCCTGTTCGATATGACGGATCGCCTGAACCATCTGTTTGAGTTCACTCGGCTCAAGGCTTGCTTTGTGATCCGGACCTTCCATAGTTCTATCCAGCGTGAAATGCTTTTCAATAACAACAGCGCCAAGTGCTGCCGCAGCTATCGAAACTTCAATCCCGTTTGTGTGATCTGAATATCCAACAGGCAAGCGGAATGTTTCATGAAGAGTATTCATGACATGAAGATTGACATCTTCATATGGCGTTGGATATGCCGTATTGCAGTGGAGAAGTGTGATATCATCTGTTCCTGCATTTTGCAGAATAGTAACTGCCTCATTGATATCAGAAATACTGCTCATACCTGTTGAAAGAATCACCTTTCTCTTTAAGTTACCGATTCTTATCAGATACGGCAGATTTGTAATTTCTCCCGACGGTATTTTAAAAATATCCATTCCGAGTTCAGCCAGAAAATCGATACTGTCAATATCAAACGGCGTGGACATAAAAATAATATCGAGCTTCTCAGCGTATGATTTCAAATCTCTAAAGTCATCATATGACAACTCTAATTTTTTAATCATCTCAAGTTGATTTTCCGCGGCTCCGGTTGCAGCTTTCTGGTATTCTGCTTTTTCTGCAAAACACGAGACGAGATTTTCAGATACAAAGGTCTGAAACTTGACAGCATCCACTCCCGCATCTTTTGCAGCATCGATCATTCTTTTGGCGAGCTCAAGACTGCCGTTATGATTGACGCCGACCTCTGCAATAATAAATATGTGATTCATGACTCCTCGCGAACTATACATGGAACACCGAACGCAGTACAATTTGACGGCATATTTCCGATTACAACACTACCCATACCAATTGTAGTATTCTTCCCAATTGTCACACATTGTTTTACGCATGCTCCGGTCCCGATATGAGTATTGTTTCCAACAGTGACTGCTCCGGACAATATTACTCCGGGAGATAAATGAACAAAACTGCCAATACTGCAATCATGATCCACAATTACACCCGTGTTGATAATACAAAATCTGCCAATGCGAGATCCTGCATTCACAACTGCATTTTTTCCAACAAAAACACCCTCTTCGATCATGGATGATTTTGCAATGATCGCTGAAGGATCAATTATTGATGGAAATGAGAAACCAATTTTCTTTAAAGATTCATAGATACACTGCCGATTGGTATTACTGGAAGTTGTTCCAACAGCGATAAAGGCGTTGGAATAACCATTATTAAAGAGGGACGGCAGATCATCATCTGTTCCTCCAATCAAAATACCATCAACGGTATCACCAACTTTTTCCCGGGAATCAACAATCACTATATCTGAATATACGTTAATATCAATTGACGATAAAATAGATTTACAGTGCCCGCCGCCGCCAACAAGAACTAATTTATTACCCATCCCTACCACCAGTTAATTTTTCTCTCATTCTCTCCATCTCATCAACCTGACCCATATCTGACCACTGCCCTTCGCTAATCGGATAAACGCCGACCGGTTTTCCTGCATCTATACACTTCTGTACAACATCAGTCATATGGATGAACGTATCTTTCGGGATCTCAGATAAAAATTCCGCCTCTACCACGTAGTAACCAGTATTAACCAGATATGACAAGGTTGGTTTTTCTACCATGCTCTCAATATACCCTGCTTCATTCATGTGAATGGTCCCATAGGGAATCGTGATCTTTTTCACCGCACAGACCATCGTAACCAGGTTCTGCATCTTCTTATGATACTGATAGATCTTATCATAAGCCGCATCGATCAGGATATCACAGTTGGTCATAAAAAACGTCCCGCTGATCTTTCCCTCAAGAAGTTTCAAACCGCCTGCTGTTCCAAGAGGTTCTTTTTCATCAGCGAAATCGATCAGATAGGGAATCTCCGGGTCAGAATAATATGCCTTGATCAACTCTTTCTGGTGATTCACCACCATCGTAAAACGAGTGCAGCCATACTTTTCGAAATGCTGCATAATATGCATCGTGATCGGCACATCACCTATGGGGATCAGCGGTTTGGGAAGAACTTTCGTATAGGGATACAGGCGGGTCCCTTTTCCGCCTGCCATGATCACAACAGGAATATTCAGATTTGCCGCCGGGAGTGAAGCAGTTTCATCCTCGAAAATGATCGATATGACCCTGCCCTCAGTATCCAAAACAGGCAGTGCTTTGTAATCCAACTTGATTTTCTCAATTACTTTCGCATCGACTGCATCATTTTCACGCAAAAATTTGAAATTCCTGTTTGCAACATCCATCACATTGAAAGACAGATCACCGCCGCGAATAATATATCTTCGGACATCCCCGTCAGTTATGACCC
The DNA here is from genome assembly GCF_000430905.1 of Methanocorpusculum bavaricum DSM 4179. Lineage (NCBI taxonomy): Archaea > Methanobacteriati > Methanobacteriota > Methanomicrobia > Methanomicrobiales > Methanocorpusculaceae > Methanocorpusculum > Methanocorpusculum bavaricum. Next base: position 71,971 of record NZ_KE387270.1, on the reverse strand, counting down.
CGAGAATCTTCTTATCACTGCAGACAAAAGCCACACCTTTCGCAGTCGCATCTATAACAGACATTGCATCTAGCACCGTGGCATCGGGTGAAACGAAATACCTGCTGACTTCAGTCATTTCCCTTCCTTATGATCAAAGTCATGAATCAATTTAGATACATGTATCACATCATCTTTGCTCAGATTTGTGCTGCATGGAATGTTGACTACATGCTCCCAGAAGTACTGAGCTTTTTCAATACAATAGTTTCGCGAATTTATATATGGAGGCAAAGCATGAATCAGATGCCATATCGGGCGGGACTGGACATTGTTCTCTCCAAGATATGTTATCAATTCGTCACGTTTTTCTGTCAGATAGCTGTAGAACCAATAGTTTGCCCGGGTATCAGCTCTGAATGGATATAAGGGAACATCGTTCTCAATATAGGTAATATAGTTTGCATGTTTTGTTGATATAAAATCCTCCAACTGCTCGAGTTGTGCTACACCGACGGCTGCCTGAAGATTTGTCATGCGATAGTTATAGCCGATCTCATTATGCTTGAAATACACCACATCATCCTTTGCCTGCGTCGAAAGATAGCGGGCTTTTTCAAGAAGTCCGATATCCTCTGAAATCAGCATTCCGCCTCCCCCGGTCGTAATGATTTTATTTCCATTGAACGAAAGTGCCCCCATATCTCCGATCGTTCCGGCAAATTTACCTGCAAATATTCCTGAATTTATAAAGCTACCCATCGCCTCGGTTGCATCTTCAATAACTTTGAACCCATATCTGGTTTTAAGTTCCATGAGTTTTTCCATATTGGCAATATTTCCAAAGACATGGACAACGATCACTGCAGAGATGTGTTTACCATTGACTTTGTCGATGAGTTTTCCATCCTGCATCTCACACTCTTCTACACAAAAGCGTTCAAGCTTGTCCATATCCATGCAGAGCGTATCATCGCAGTCCATGAAAACCGGGTCGGCATTCATATATCTTACCGGGTTAACTGCTGCAACAAACGTCAGTGTCGGGACAATAACTTCATCACCGTTTTGGACACCACAGCAAATCAATGAAAGGTGCAGAGCTGCTGTTCCAGACTGGCACGCAACGGCATCAGGAGTATGCACATAGTCAGCCACCATTTTTTCCATTCTGTTGATATAGGCTCCACCAGTTGAAACCCACTCCTGAGTTATGGCATCATCAACATATTTTTTTTCGTTCCCTTTGAGATTCGGAACTGATAATGGAATGAATTTACTCATGAAGAAATGTATCCTTATAGATTGTAAATATCAGTTTTGTAGCTGTTAAGGTTTTGCGTCATCCATTCTACGGTTTCAGCAAGCCCTTTAGCAAGCGTGTATTCCGGTTTCCATCCTGTTAGTTTTAGAATCTTCTCATTGGAACCAAACAAACGGTTAACCTCGCTTTTTTCCGGGCGTAACCTCTGTTCATCACAGATAATTTTCGCATCAGGATTGATAAGGTCGATCAGTTCCTGTGCAAGTTCTCCAATGGAAATTTCATATTGAGATGCGATATTGATTTCCTGACCGATAGTATTTTTTGACTCTGCAATACTGACAAAACCCTTTACCGTATCTTTGACATACGTATAATCGCGGGTGGGTGTGAGAGATCCTAGTTTGATCTCTTTAGATCCGGAGAGCAGTTGTGTGATGATGGTTGGGATCACTGCCCGTGCCGATTGTCGCGGGCCAAACGTATTAAACGGACGAACTATTGATACCGGCAGATCAAAACTCCGATAGAAACTTTCAGCAAGACGGTCGGCACCTATCTTCGTTGCTGAGTAGGGTGACTGACCCTGATAGGGGTGTTTTTCATCGATGGGGACGTATTGTGCCGTTCCGTAGACCTCTGACGTAGAGGTAACTAATACTCTTTGGGTGTCCAGATCACGTGCTGCCTGAAGAACATTGAGGGTTCCTTTTATATTAGTATCCACATAGGAATCCGGTGAGTGGTAACTAAACGGAATCGCAATAAGTGCTGCTAAGTGATACACAATGTCGATTCCTTTCATAGCTTCACGGACACCGTTTGGATCGCGAATATCTCCTGCAAAGATCTCTATTTTGTCTTTTGTTTCCTTTGGTAGGGTGTCAAGCCATCCCCAGGAGTTGAAAGAGTTGTAATAGACAAATGCACGGATCGTATTATTTGTGTTTTCGGCCAGATACTCTGTAAGATGGCTGCCGATGAAGCCATCTGCGCCGGTGATGAGGATAGGGGACATTGGAATAGTTAAGAATATTGTTCCTATCTATGGATAAGCATATTGAGGATATCTCTCATCCACATATTTATGTAAGAGGAGGAAATCACTCATTCTCCCTCACCATTCCCACCCATAAAAAGCACATTCACACAACCATTTCACCTATTTTATATAATATTTTCCAGAATTGTTCTTGCGCTCACCCGTGAGAGAGTTGTAACTTTTATCAATACTACTTGGAATATATTTGTGATATCAGGATAGGGTCGTTATCCTTTGAAATGAATTATGCTTATACGGAAATTCCATGTTTTATCCTCTATTTCAATCGGATGACTCAGTGCTCTCTGATATCCATGTTCCCAATATACTGCCTCTTCACATAGGAGAGATCAACCAGATTATCATGTAAATTTGAGGTCGTTGTATCAGTTCAGGAACTATATCCATAATTGTGTGAAGAATATATCCATACTGAATCATTACGTTTTTACGTGACATTCCCCTCTTTATTTCGATGAGTTTTGACTTCCAACCGAAGGAAAGTATCTTTGGCAGCATGATCCAGAGAAGCATAGATGAACGTTGCATCCAGAAGCAACGCGAGGGGTGAAAGCCCAAGTCGGAAACAAAGGCTTCTCCTTGCTCACTACCTTGTTCAATTTTGAGACCTTTCAGGTCAAGTTGTCTCTGAAGTTCCTCCTAAACCAATCTGTCAACGTCGGGTTGAAATATACACTCCTGAAATAACCAAATCGTAGAATTTTCAGGTATTTTATCAGGACAACCGAAACACTCATAAGACACGGTCTTGCTCACCATTTCAGGCTAATGCACTCACTTACACTGCCAAAAGGAGAGACAATCATACATTTCACGTTCAACGGCGAAATCAGATAGACTATACCAGACTTCCAGAAGCTGAATCTTGAACATGAGTGTTACGTCGACATTAAGATTACCGCCCTTGTCGGATTTATTTGCATACTAGGATTCAAGAAGCGAGCGAAAAACATTTCAATCAAGTGTATTACCAACATCGGATAGGCGGTCGCCAAGTTTTTCATAACGATTGTGATATGCCTGGTTGAGACCAAAGCTGCTGAAAGTCCCTCTATATTGGGTGCAACATAAGGAGATAAAAGTATTTCCTGTCGAAAAAATGTTAGAGATACTCTAATTTAGTTTCCCTTTCAGTATATTTTAAGAGATCATAGGGGAGATGAAACTAAATAATTTTACATCAATACAATTAAACTACAACATGATAAACCTAATAAATCAAATTTGGATAAAACATAAATCTAAATCCCAATCCCAAAACATCATTTTAAAAATAATGTCGACAATTGATGCGAATACTCATTTTGAGGGACAGAATGTAATTAATAAATTTACACATTTTACAGGTGATATTGGATTCGGATCATATATTGCATCATACACAAAATTGCCCCACACAAAAATTGGGCGCTTTAGCTGTATTGCTGAACATGTAAGTGTGATTTCTGGGGAACATCCAACCCACACATTTGTATCAATAAATCCAATGTTTTTCTCTCTGCTAAAGCAAAATGGTGCGACCTTTGTAACCACTCAAAAATTTTCAGAATTTCGTTATGCGGACAGTAACAATAAATATTCTGTAATTATTGGAAACGATGTTTGGATTGGTGAGAGAGTACAGATTATTGAAGGTGTTAAAATAGGAGATGGAGCAATTGTAGCCGCAGGTGCTGTTGTTACACGGGATGTTGATCCGTACTCGATAGTTGGCGGTATTCCTGCAAAAATAATAAAAAAACGATTTACTGATGAACAGATAAAATATCTAATAAATTATTCATGGTGGGATAAACCATTGGACTGGATTCGGAGTCATGCTGATCTTTTCGAGAACATTGAATTATTTATACGTGAAACAAAAAAAGAGGATGCATATATATATGAATCAGAAAATTGTTGCCCTTGGTAAGGTAGGATTAGCTACTCTTGTTAATCTGGAAGAGATAATTAAATATTTGTTAACAAGGATTGTTTTTATAATTGGTGGGGATAAGGTATCTCTCCTCCCCCCCCTATGTAATGAAAGAATCCTTGTCGTTGGCAACGGTCCTAGTGCAAAAGAGATAGATTTGGAGTATGTTTCAAAAAAAGGGATCTCTATCCTATGTGTAAATTATTTTGCCTCACAAAATGAAGATTTTTTTAAAATACGTCCAAAATATTATTGTGCAATAGACCCATTTTTCTATAGTGATCAGAATGCGGCATCCATAGAAAACGAAGCATTAATTAATGCATTAAATAAGGTCGATTGGGACATGACATATATCTGTTTGGCGCACCAAGAGCTACCTGCTCTTAAAAATACACATATAAAAATGATATCTCTAAATAATTTGGAATATTTTGGTAAATATTGGAAATATACATTATATTCTAAAAATAAGGCAAACTTTGGATTCCAGAATGTCATTCTTGCGGCATTATATTTTTGTATTACTGGCAATGCGAAGACTGTATATTTGTGTGGTGTTGATAGTGATTGGCATCGAGAACTTTTTGTAGATGAAAACAATAATGTGTATCTTGAATCTGTACATTTTTATGGTGTTGAGAAAGTAAATCTTACGGCCAAAGGAGATCTTAAAAAAGGAGAGTATTACAAATATGCTGGTTATTACTATAAAACAATGGAAGAATTTTATTATTCCAGCCAATATGCTGCATACAAAAAAGTTGATGTATATAATTTGACGCTGAATTCATATATTGATGTTTTCGAGAAAATATCAATTGATGTGTTATAGCTTTCTTCAAGAAAATTATTTTTAATTAATCCCCCCCCCCCCATTGCTCAGCCCTGCCGTTCCCAGCACCAGTTTAATCACCCGCTCCGACGTATTCGCAACCTCATACTCAGCCGGTGCCTGCCGCTTTGCATCCGCTCCATGCTTATCCATCACCAAAGCAATAGAAGCCAGCACTACGTTCGCATCCAGCCCCGTCATAATGATGGAACCCGTATCCAGCGCCTCCGGCCGCTCGATTGCTTCACGAATCGTCACCGCAGGAAACTTCATCACTGCCGCTTCTTCAGAAATCGTCCCGCTGTCCGAGATAGAACAAAGGGCATGCATCTCCAGATGCACATAATCAAAGAACCCGAACGGTTTCAAAAACCGCACGCGGGAGTCCATCTCAATACCAGATAAGCTCTCCAGCCGCTTGCGTGTACGCGGATGCGTCGAGACGATCACCGGGACATCATACTCCTTTGCAAGGGTATTCAGGACAGTTAAGATGCTCTGCAGATGCGCCGGATTATCCACATTCTCCTCCCGGTGAGCACTCACGACAAAATACATCTGATCTGTAAGACCCAGCTCCTCAAGAATCTTTGAACCCATAATCCGGTCTTCATACTTGTGGAGAACTTCAAACATCGGCGACCCCGTCAAATAAATTCTCCTGTGCTGCAGTCCTTCGGATAGCAGATGCCTCCTTGCATGCTCGGTGTAGACCAGATTAAAGTCGGCAATATGATCGATGATCCTCCTATTGATCTCCTCGGGGACATTAAAGTCAAAACATCTGTTTCCAGCCTCCATATGATAGATCGGGATCTTCAGCCGCTTGGCCATAATGCCGGCAATACTGCTGTTGGTGTCTCCAAGAATGAGGACTGCGTCAGGTCGTTCTGCCCGCATGATCTCTTCTGCTTTGATGAGGATACCGCCTAAGACATTTCCAAGCGAGGAGGTGTCGACGTTCATGAAGTAGTCCGGCTTCCTAATCTCCAGTTCCTTGAAGAAGATCTCATTCAGCTCGTAATCATAATTCTGGCCGGTGTGAACGATGACTTGATTCACATACTTGTCCAGTTCCTGCATGACACAAGCCAAGCGGATGATCTCCGGGCGGGTGCCGATGATGGTCATGACTTTCAGTTTGCTTTTCATTTATACTGCCTCTAAATAGGTGTCAGGATCGTTCGGATCAAAGAGCTCATTAATCCAGAAAATTGTCAGGAGATCCTCATTGCCGATATTTTTGATGTTGTGTGTGTAATAAATCGGCATATCAATAAACGCTGGTTTTTCTCCGCTTACTTCGTATTCATTCACGATGTCGGTTCCAACACGCCGCGTCTGAATCAGTGCTTTGCCTTTGACTACACAGAACCGTTCGATCTTTCGCAGATGATAATGATTCCCGCGTGTTATACCCGGCACGGTCGTTGAGAACGATGTCTGTCCCCCTGTCATCTCCTTCATGACCTCGACAAAGGTTCCCCGCAGATCGTTACGCAACTCCGGATAGATGGGTATGATATCGTTTGCAAAACTGCGGAAGGTATTGAAGAGGTTGACATCGAAACGGTTACGTAAGGTTGGAATCATCCCCTTTTCAAAATACCATGCCTTGAACACGTCCAGCTTGGCAAGCAGGCCACTGACATTGATCTCAGTTACCGGCATCGGGGAGATGACGGCTGATGTTTCATCATGCAGATGAGCGATGAACTCTTTTGCCAGATCGCCTACATAAATCAGATTCATCGCAGCGTCGACATCAACTCTCGGCGTCTCTTTGTGGGTCAGCTGATGGCAGAAGGTTGCAACAACGGTGTTGTAATATGGTCTGCTGAACGGCCCGAATACATTCGGGATAACAAAGTGCGAAAAGACCGCATGGTTCTTTTCTGCCCATGCTGCAAACAGCTCGGCTCCTTCTTTCTTTGAGTTGCCATAGAGATTGCCTCTGGTTTCCTGCGTGGAGGAGGAAAAGAGAATATGCGGTGTGACACCGACTGTGCCCATCGCAGCGATGAGTTTTTTGACGAGTGAGATATTGGTTGCATAGATCTCTTTTTCATCACCGCGGTTCATGGCAGCAAGATGGATGACAGCATCGCAGCTTTTCACAAACTGCTGCAGTCCGGCAGGATCATTGAAGTATTCCTTTTTAAAGGGGATTATTTCATATTTTTCCGGGAATAAGCGGAGCTGCTGCACTGCGTGATAACCGATGAAGCCGTTCTGTCCGGTTATGCCGACTCTGAGTTTCATACGATCGGGTGTTTAAGTGCTTCCTGTATTTCCCTAAGGGAGAGCAGAAGTTCCTTGGTCTCGTCGAGGCTTAAGCGTCTGGTATTGAATGAGTTGTAATCTTCTGTTGGAACAGGGACCGATTTTCCTTCGGAGAAGTATTTGTCGTAATCGATCTTTTCCAGATTCCGGATCCGGTAGTAATCATCATACTCCACTGCTTTCATGAGTTCTTCGCGGGTCACCAGGGTCTCATGCATTTTTTCTCCTTCTCGAATACCAATCGATTTGATCTCGGTATCAGGTTTGAATAAATCTCTCATTGCCTCAGCCATATGCTGAACGGTGGCCGCAGGCGATTTCCGGACATGGATGTCGCCGTTCTCACCATTTGCCATAGCAAAGAGCACAAGGTCGATCGCGACCGGGAGCGGAAGAAGGAAGCGCGTCATATTCGGCTCGGTAACAGTGATTGGAAGACCACGCTGCATCTGCTCTAAAAAGAGTGGAAAGACAGAGCCGCGGGAGTACATGACATTTCCATAACGGACTCCGCAAAAGATAGTCTCGGAACGAGACGAACGTGCCTTGGCAAGCATGAGTTTTTCCATGAGTGCCTTGGTCATACCCATCGCATTGATGGGGTAAACAGCTTTATCGGTGCTGAGAATGACGACTTTCTCGACATTCTGCTCCTCGGCGGCGTCAAGAACATTGGAAGCACCAAGGATATTTGTTTTGATCGCTTCAAGCGGGAAAAACTCACAGGATGGGACCTGCTTTAAGGCTGCTGCGTGGAAGACATAGTCAACATCGTTTTTCATGACTTTCGTAACAGAGTCTTTGTCCCGAACATCTCCGACAATAAAGGTGAGTTTGTCGTTCTGGAACTCATTCCTCATATCAAACTGCTTCTTTTCGTCGCGGCTGAAGATGATGATCTCGTTGGGGTTGGCGACCTCAAGGATCTTCTCAACGACCTGATGACCAAAGGAGCCGGTTCCGCCGGTCACTAGGATGGTTTTGTTGTCTAATGCATCTTTGTAACTTCTGTTCCCGTTTGTACTGCTCATGTCTCTTTCCTGTAGAGATGTTGACTTTTCATTCATTATACGTTCACCGGATAATATAAAACTACTCTCCTTTATCCATCATACGAACAATATTACAAATGAACGATTTCGGCAGTATTTTTTTACTGAATGAAAATAATCCATCTCGTAATGAAGGAATGTTCCATCTAACACAGAAACTAAGGTATTTCGTATAAACATTACAATACAATTTTGCAATACCTTTGTTTTTTGTTGGAAACAAATCATCTTTTGAAACCATTGTCAACAGGTTCTTTCGGGTATTATCAAACTCTAATGCACAGTGATTCCGGCTAACGTTTCCAATTTGTTCCGGATGAATTCTAGTTTGAGCAAGACGCTGGGGAAGAAGATAGGTTGCATATTCTGTTGCAATTCTAAACCACATTTCATAATCCTGCGTACATCGGAGGCCCTCATCAAACATTCCCACTCTCTCAAAACATTCTCTATGAACAAGCGCAGTAATCCCATGAATATAATTTCCGGATCTCAACATTCTACGTAAATTTTCTCCAGATGGATACCAACATCCATTATTTCCATATAGTATCTCATGTTTTGGATTAATGTATGAATATCCTCCATAATACACTCCGCCTCCTGGATTCTCCAGAATAAACCTGATTTTTTTCTCAATATTTTCCTGAAGCCAAAGATCATCATGACTCAGCCATGCAAACCACTCACCCCGCATATTCTGAATTCCAAGATTGAGTGCACTGGAAACCCCTCCGTTTTTCTTATGGATTCCTCGTATTTTATGCCCATATGACTGAATTATTTCCCATGTATCATCAGTTGAACCATCGTCAATTACTAGAATTTCAATATTGGGATATGTCTGATTTAATGCAGAGTCAATAGCTTCCCGTAAATAATTACTACCATTGTAAACAGGAATTACTGCACTAACCAAGGGTGTTTCTGTCGCCATAATTTACTGACAATATATTACGTCTGTGGGATTATGAAATTGCGTCAATACCCCACACTCTCCTCATCTCCCTGACCCCCTCCACATCCACGTCCCCCCCACACTCCCCCTCAAACACGCCTCCATCACTGATCACTCGCCCCTCATAATCACACACCATACTCCGCCCGCAGTAATCCGTACCCGAAACGGGATCATACCCCATACATGCAGCCCCGATAACAAACCCGCGATTCTCGAGCGCCCGCGCCCGAAGCAGAAGCTCCCAGTCTGAAACACGGGCCGCAGGCCAGGCTGCCTGAACCAGAACACACTCACACCCCATCTTCAGATACGCGCGAAACAACTCAGGAAACCGCAGATCAAAACAGATCGCACACCCGAACTTCACACCGCCGTAAGTAAATGTCACCGGCTCGGCACCGGGTGAAAAACACCGATCCTCTTTTCCGGGAACGAATAAATACATCTTCGAATACTCGGCAATGATCTCCCCCGACGGCCCGCACACAAGCATCGTATTCTGCGGCAGGCCTCCGGCCTTTGTTTTCTGATAGGAACCGACAACGCACACATTATGCTTCGCTGCAAGGGCAAGCCACCGATTTTTCACATCCTCACCTGAGACCTGAGCGGGCGCGGGCCGCCACCCCGTTGCAAACTGCTCGGAAAACACCGCCATATCCGCTATACCTGCTTTTCCGCTAAGAAAAGTATCAGCCTTCAAAAAAGCCGCATCCACATCATCCCAAACCTGGGTCAGCTGAGCACAACAAACACGCATACTACTAGTAACGCATGCCTGACAAAAAAAGAATTGGGTAAAATTACTCCTTCTTGTCTTTCACGACCTTATCCTTTGTCTTGTTCGCGACATACCCGATCCAGATCGTGAAGACGACCGCAATGATCGTCACAAAACCGGCATAACCGAGCATTGCCGGGATACTGCTCTGGTCTCCAAAAATTTCCTTAAAAACTGCCTGGATCGCGGTATTCCATGCAAGAGCCGCAACCAAACCAAAAGCTGCGGTGATCAGCGCAGCAAGCTTATCTATAACATCAACTGATAATGTCATGAAAGAGAATTGGCATAAAAAGTATTTAAATAATTGTAAAGTGGATTTACTGCCCTTTTTCAGTTTTCACAGCAGCGCCCGACACACCCGGTATCGCATATTTTTTCTCAAGCCAGGTGACCCCAAACGTCGTGATCGTCACAAGAACCAGATAGAAGATGCCGACTGCTGCAAACGCCTCGAAGTACATAAAATACTTGCTGGCAATGATTTTTGCCGCACCGGTAAGCTCGATAACCGCGACCACGTACGCAAGTGACGAGTATTTAATCAGATAGATGAACTCATTTGAGACGCCGGGAAGGGCACGGCGGAGTGCCTGCGGGACCACCACATACAGAACACCCTGTGCCTTCGTCATGCCAAGAGATCTTGCCGCGAGCAGCTGACCGCGCTTGATCGACTGAAGTGCTCCCCGGAGATACTCGGAGTTATAAGCCGAGTTACATAAAATAAATCCGACAAGGGCAGACATAAACGATCCTAAAACAATTCCTATAGACGGCAGACCAAAGTACAGAATGAACAGCAGAACCAAAAGCGGACATCCGCGGAAAAATATCACATACAGCTGAGCCAGCCATTTGACCGGGGCGGGCCCGTAGACTCTGGATACGGCCACCAGAAGACCAAGCAGAAATCCGAGGGGAGCCGTCATGATCACAAGCTGCATCGTCACCCATAACCCATCCCAGAGAGCAGGGAGCAGAATGTCCTGCCAGAACGGGATCTGGGAGATGATCGAGTCCAGCATACTCTGGAAAAATCCGATCGGCCCGTCAGAAGGCACCGGGGTACTGGTCAGATTATCCATATCACTCGTCTGCGTAACTGCCCATAAACGCACGCGTCTTTACAAAATTCGGGCTTGTCGGGATCTCCGACGGCGGTCCGTGTTCAACGATCTCTCCCTTCTCCATCAGGTAGATCTCGGTCGCAAACGAGGTTGCAAACTTCATCTCATGCGTAACGACGATACAGGTCATTCCCTGCGCTGCAAGGGTCCGCATCACCTCCATCACCTCACGCTTCAGTTCCGGATCAAGAGCCGAGGTGGGTTCATCAAAAAGCATGACCTCAGGATCCATGGCAAGTGCCCGGGCGATAGAAACCCGCTGGGCCTGGCCTCCTGACAGCTGCGCCGGATAAAAGTCCGCACGGTCGGCCATACCGACCTGTTCCAACTCATACATCGCCTTCTCGCGTGCAGACTTCCTGTCCATCTTTTTCACTTTCAGGAGGGCAAGTTCCACGTTTCTGACGGCCGTCAGATGATCGAAAAGGTTGAAGTTCTGAAAGACCATGCCCATCTTCTGCCGGTATGCATTGATCTTTTTTCCGGAATGAACGATCTCCTCGCCGTTCAGATACACAAAACCGCTGTCCGGAGCGGTCAGCTGGTTGATGCACCGGAGAAGCGTGGATTTTCCGGTTCCCGACGGGCCGACGAAAACCTTTTTTTCTCCTTTGTGCACCTCGAACGAGACGGATTTCAGAACATCAAGATCGCCGTACGATTTACAGAGGTTCTCGACTTTGAGAATGGGAATGTCACTCATAAACACTCAGCCTCATTGTTGCCGAATCCCGGGATCCGGACTTTCTTTTCCACATATTGAATGATCATCATGCCACCGTAATTCAGCAATATAAATATTACCGCGCAGGAGAGATACAGGATCATCGGCTCGCCTGTCCGGGAGATCACCTGACTCGTCCGTGTAAGAAGTTCAGCCACCCCGATCACATAGGCAACCGAAGAGTCCGTCAGCAGAACCGGATACTCGTTCGACCAGCCGGGAAGGGAAAGACGAAGAGACTGAGGCAGAACGATCGAGCGGATCGCCTGCCAGCGGGTCATGCCAAGCGAACGTGCGGCAAGCATCTGTCCTTCGGATAATGACTGGATCGCTCCCCGGAAGATCTGCGACTGATAGGCCGCACTTCTGAGACCTAACACGGTCACGGCAACGCCGAATGCCGGCATATCAAAGCCCATGAACGGGAAGAGCGCGAAGTAAAACAGAAACAGCAGGACGATATTTGGCAGCCCGCGGAAAAACCAGACATAGACGCCGACGAACCTGCGGACCAGAGCCGGACCGTAGACCTGGCCGAGAGTCAGAACGATCCCGCAGATGAACCCGATAAATAGGGAGAGGCCCACTAAAAGAAGGGTCACCCCCACTCCTTCCAGGAGATACCCTGCGGAGTTCGTTACTGCGGAAATCGATTCAAACATAGTATCTAAAAATTTAAAAGACTGTTACGTATTTTATTGAACCTGCCATCAGAAAAAAGGTGTGGAACTATTCTGCAGATGCCTGGACGAGTTTATCTCCCTCGATTAGAATCGTCCCCGCGGTGATCGCTGCATCGATCCCGTTCTCCACCCTGGATTTTACCTGCGCAGTCAGTTTGAATCCGAGGACGAGAGCTGTCTGACGGATCAGATCCGATTTTGGCGTGGCAAACTGTTTCCCAAGAATGACCTCAGCCGCACGGCCGATCTCTGAAAGCGGCACGTCATCGCAGGACCACTTCGCCGGCCGCTCGCGTGCTGCGATCTCTTTGAGAGGGACGGAATAAAATCCCTCTTCATCCACCGTCAGACGATCGGCCTGCACCTCTTCTGTCAGAAGAGCCGTGATCTTATTCTTGATCGCCGGCGTCATCTTCGGGACGCGGCCAAGCTCCTTGATCCTGGTATACAGAACGTTCAGCGACACCGGCCCTTCAACGGAAATGATCTGCATGATCGCCGTTGTAAGGACCGGATCCGGGACGGATTTGAACTGATGATACTTGGCAAGATCACACTCGGTGCAGAACACATACGGCTCGATTTTGACCTTTGCATACACCGGCGGTTTGACCGTGGCCGGCTCTTCTTTTTCCAGAGAGGGGGATGCCGCTTCATTTTCCGTTTCTGTTTCCGTTTCCGTGTTCTTTGGCAAAACTGCCGGCTCCGGGGGTCTTTGCGGCTCAGCGAGGAAATCAAGAAGGATCTTCGTGCAGGAAACCGGATGCTGGAACCACTCCGCAGACCAGATCCTGATCAGATGCCAGCCGAGCCCTTCAAGAACCTGGAGACGCAACCGGTCGCGGTCGCGCGTCACCTCTGAAGACCAGTAATTGGGCCCGTCACAGAGGATCCCGGCCAGATACACGCCCGGGTCCTGGGGATCCATAACGGCGATATCGATCCTGAACCCGGCACACCCGATGTTTCTGGAAACACTGTATCCGTTATCCTCAAGCATAACGGCGACGGAATCCGGGAAATATGCAGATTCATCAGCAGCTCCGGAGAATGAACTGCATCTCAGCGAAGACCGGTCCTCAGCATAAGTAAGGAATCTTGAGAGAGCCGCGATCCCTGAAGAAGACTCAGGCTCGATATGGAGATCGGCGCCGCGGAAGTTCGAAAACACCACACATCGTTCCCGCGCACGGGTGATCAGAACATTCAGCCGTCTCTCGCCGCCTGCCTGATTCAGCGGCCCGAAGTTTCGGGAAAGCCGGTGATTCTCATCGAATCCGTAGCCGATACTGATGAGCATCGTGTCGCGCTCATCGCCCTGGACCGTTTCCAGATTCTTCACAAAGAAATGCTCGCCGTTTGCAGGCCTCATCAGCATCTCGACCTCCGGATGATCGCGGAGCAGAATGTCCACCTCATGGCGGATGATCTCCTGCTGACGGGTCGAAAAGGTCGCAACACCGAGGGTCTTATCCGGGAACTTCTGATAATACGAGATCACGGCCTGGGCAACCTCCTGTGCCTCACCTCTGTTGACGCCCGACCTGCCCCGTTCATAAATAGTATCCGGCAGATGGATGAACGAAAGTCCCAGATCCTGGGTTTCATGCCGCGGCGAAGGGAACACCATCAGACTTCCGTCATAGAACTCCTCATTGGATACTGCGATAAGGGATTCATGCCGGGATCGGTAATGCCACCGGAGCCTCCTTGTTGGATACGACTGTTTGCAGACATGCAGAAGACTCTCCATATCTCCGATTCCGGCGACCGATTCCTCATCATCCTCATCCTGACCTGCGATCTGATCAAAGAACGTCGTCGGCGGAAGCTGGCGTGAATCGCCCATCACGACAAGCTGCCTTCCGCGCATCAAAGCGCCAAGCGCATCTTCGGGTCTGACCTGACTGGCCTCATCGAAGATGATGATGTCAAACTTTACCGCGTGAGGGTCCAGATACTGGGCGACCGAAAGAGGACTCATCATGAAACAGGGTTTGATCTGCTGGATAAGTCCTCCCGCCTTTGTCATCAGTGTCCGAATCGACATATGACCGCGTTTTCTGTTGAACTCGCCGGTCAGAACGCCCATCTCCGAGTCACGGGAGGCGCCCGTGTAGATCTCCGGCATCGAACGGTCCAGCCTTTCGGCGATCCTCGCCGCATTTGCCGCGATCGCCGCCCGGTCATACTCGGAAAATGTCCTGATCTTCTGTTCATGAGGTGCCTGGGCAAACCGCGCAAGAAGCGGGCGGACATTATATGCCTCTTTCAAAAGGGCGTCCGCATAGCCGGTAAGAAATGCCGGGATAAGCGCCTCGGCAGACAGCTTGTCCGTGAAAAGCAGAGGCAAAACAGCTGCTGCCTTCGTCTTTTCACAGGTCTCCGCATAGGTCAGCAGGGTGCTCCACTCACTCAGCCGGTCGATCTCCGTGATCCAGATGTCGGTGAGTTTGCGCATCGACGCAAATGTCTGCTCTGTTCCGAGGTCGGTCACACAAAGACGGGCAAAGAGCTGATCCCTCGCCTCGCTTTGCGCAATCACCGTTGCCTCAAGATCTTGAAACAGCTGTGTCAGTGAATCGCGTGCGATCTCCCCGGAACAAAGCAGATCGATGGTATGCGGAGTGATCAGTCCTTCCTGCACCATCGTCAAAACCGCCTGGATCCATTCCGTATATGCACGAAGAGATGCAGGATCGGTGTATTCATCCTTCCAGACCGGTGCAAAAAGCGAAAGATACACTGCTTTTTCCTGCTCCCACTCGTCCCGTGCCGTCAGATAATTCCTGGCATCCTTCAGATCGGCAAGTATTCCGGCGTCATCCGGCATCGGTCCGACATAATAGCCGGCAATCTCGGACTTCAGCTTCTTATACGCCCCGGAGAACATTTTTCCGATCATCCCCTTCCCGTCATATGCGAGAAACTCGGAGTACAAACGAGCAGGATTTCGCAAAAAGATCTCCGGACTCAGATTAGTCAGGATCCGGGTACTGTGATTATAGAGATCCTGCATGGTCGCGATAAGCCGTTTCAGCTCAGCCTGATTTCCCCACAACGGATTTTTCAAAACATCCAGCGTCACCGGATACCCTTTCAGGAGAAACCGGCAGGTCTCGATCAGGCGGGGAACCTCGGTCTCACTGCGGGGAACTGGAACGTCTGTCAGATCGGCGATTGCCCGCATCACTGTCTGAAGATCCTGGATCCTTTCCTGATACTGAATCACCAGGTCACGGATCTCATCCTGATCACTCGGCAGGATCAGTCCTGGGCTGGTCATTGCCCACGGATGATCAGTAATGGCTCCGCCGTCTTGCTGAATCACCGGAAGATATGCCGCAATCTCCTGCAAAGCAGAGATAGCGTTTTTGTATTCATCCGGGGTCATCTCAACTGGATCCTCGACCGGGATCTTTAGGAGCCGGTAGTTTTTCCGGTGAGGGCTGTTTTCGAACTCGTACCGGTATTGTTCGCGGATCCCGAACAGATCATACGGCGTGAATCCGCACGCGCCGATCGGGGTCTTCAACTCATCACAATAGCCGCTCAGCTCTGTCCGCAGCGAATCGATTTGGCTGTGTCCCGGATCCGAACCTGACGTTTCCGGCGAAGGATGACGCACACTCTTCTCCAGCTCACGGATGAACTCAGACTTCTTTGCTTTCTGGCTGTGAAGTTCGAGACAGTACGGAGAAAGGCCTGCCGTATCCAGCCGTCTTTTTACCACCTCAAGTGCCGCCATCTTTTCACTGACAAAGAGTACGGTTTTTCCGGCAGCCAGCATCTCGGCGATCATGTTTGCGATCGTCTGACTTTTACCGGTGCCGGGCGGCCCTTCGACCACGAGATTTTTCCCAGCCTTTGCCTCCTCGATCACCGCGATTTGCGAAGAGTCCGCGTCCAGAATATTGAAACAGCGTTCACTTGGAAGACGCAGATCCATCTCATTCTCCAAAAACGGCGGGGAAGGATCATCATCTGTCTGGGGATGGAAGATCCGTTTGATCAGCGGATTCGTTTCAAGAGGAGAGACCCCTGCCCAGCTTGCCGGATCCAGATCCTTGAACATCACAAATTTGCGGAAACTGAAAAGATCCAGCGTGACGCCCGGCATAAAAACCCAGCTTTTTTCTGCGACCGTCTCACGGATCAGGGTAAAGTAGGCAGTGATCTCCTCAATCGTCTCCGGATGACCCATATCCGGCAGGATAACTCCCTGTTCGGCAAGTTTTGCGATCAGGGATAAGGAAAGCGTAGGATCCTCCCCGGTCCAGCGAAGCGTATAATTCTCTTTGATCTTCTGGCGTTCCAGTTCCACCGGGATCAGAAGCAGCGGGGCCCTGAACGGTTTTGCCGGGCAGTCACGCTCGGTCCACTCAACCAATCCGAGCGATAGATAAAGCACCGGATATCCCTGCTCCTCGAAGACCGTTCTGCTTTTGGTCTGGAGACTGTACAGTTTTTTGCGGAGTTCGATATCGGTATAGGGGGTATTGAGAATAAGATCGGCATACTTCGCCGTTTTGGAAAATGTCGGATACTTCCAGATGCGTTTATCTTCCGGGTCGCTTTTTGCCGCCTTGCCTGCCGGATAAAACTTCATCCCCTTTTCGTCGAGAACAAGGATGCGGTAGATCTCTGCCGGATCACATTCGATGACCTCGATCGATCTGCCGGGAGACGGTTTATAGTTCAGCAGATTGTTGCGGAGTGTCAGATCCAGTAATCTGCTGCGCAGTTCTTCCAGTTCCACGATGCCCTGTTCCATGTACATTTCCCTATAGATGTATCTATATTGGCGGGGAGAGTCTTAGTAGTTACGTGATTTGTCCGGTCAGACCGGACTTCTGGTGAAGATGTCGAAGTTGTAACTGCCGATCTTGCCTGCACGGGTGAAGTAGTAGGGGATCCAGCCTGGATCCTCTCCCGTCCCCGAATGATCAAACCAGTAGTTCAGCCGGATCGTTTCTTTCGTGTACCCGGCCAGAGAGTCGTAACTTTCATCATCATGGGTAATGATGATGTCAAAGTTTCCGGACAGAAGGGTGGAAGCATCCTTCTTTCCTCCGTAATAGGAGAATATATCCCAGGCATCCCCGCGGTAATACCACATGAACGGCCAGGCCTGATCGGTTGCAAGAGCGACCCTCTCTGAAGCATCGATCGCGGCCATGAGCGGGACGAGATCTTCGGAGTTCTGGACCTGAATGATCGGCTCGGCGATATCTGCCGGTGTGTATGCCACATAGCAGGTCATCGCAAACAGGAGAACAGCGCAGACTGCAAGCAGGATCTTCCAGTATTTTCCGGTGAAAGTGAGGGCGAACGCCGCGACGAAGATCATCGGAACCAGCTGATGGAGGGAGAGCCAGGGAACTTTTTCACCGATGTAAGCGTAGGTCAGGCATGCGATGAGGGTCCAGTAGACGGCAAACCGCATGAACTCGGTCTTTTTGTCGATGGATGCGGGAACGGCCGGCCGGCGGAACAAAGACACAAAGGAGAACGTCTTCTTTGTCTCTTTTTGTTCCGGATCATCGTGTTCCTGTTTTTCCTGCTCTTGCTCCTCGTCTTTTGCAGACGGCCGTTTTTTGCCGGTCACAAGGAAGAGGACGACGCCTGCCAAAGCGAGGAGAAGGATCGGCAGTTCATAGAGGATGAACATCAGGAGATAAAAGACCGGCGGCCCGGCGATCCGCTGTTCGTTGTGCATCGCGAGCCAGTGTTCTATGGCGAGGGGGCCTGCCTGCAGGATCATTTCAGGATGTGTCCAGAATGAAGAATACATCGTGAAGATGATCCCGAAGAAGATGACCGCCGCGATGATCAGATCACGGATCCATTTTTCCGGAAGGGTGATCTTTCTGGTCCAGAGAAGATAGAGGAAGAATATGGCGAAGGTGACGAGGATGAGCGGCATATTTTCCTTGGAACACATGCCGAGAGCTCCGGCGGCGGCTGCGAGGGCTAAATAATACCATTTGCTTTTATCGAGCCAGGCAAGGAAGGCAGCGACCAGCAGGAGGGAGAAGAAAACTACGAAGATATCGTTTCGTAAAAACCGGGAGAAATACACCAGTTCCGGCGCTACTGCAAGGAAGAGGGCGGAGGCTGCGGCGACTTTGCCGTTGAGATATCGGAGCC
This sequence comes from Methanocorpusculum bavaricum DSM 4179, assembly GCF_000430905.1. Classification (NCBI taxonomy): domain Archaea; kingdom Methanobacteriati; phylum Methanobacteriota; class Methanomicrobia; order Methanomicrobiales; family Methanocorpusculaceae; genus Methanocorpusculum; species Methanocorpusculum bavaricum. The sequence continues at coordinate 53,151 of NZ_KE387270.1, read as the reverse complement.
GGTATAACCAGTAGACGAGAGGGATCAGAGCACATCCGGCGATCGCCGGAAGGATCCTGCCGACAAAATCGGCGTCGCCGAAGACGGCGAACATGGATGCGGTGATATAGTATAAGAAGGGCCCGTGATACACCGGGTCGTACAGATAATTGCCGGTGGTCAGGAGCTGATATGAGAACCAGGCATGGATCGCCTCATCGTGATGGAAGAGTTTGAGATCCAGAAATGCGAATCGAAGAACGATCGCGAGAAGCAGGGTCGCAAAAATCACATGTTCAACACGGATGTGATTTCTGAGTGTTTGGACGGCCGGATGCATGAGTGGATAAATATGGTTGTCAAAAGAGGATAAGAATTTCTAGTGCGGTCCGGACGTTGGATCCGTCCAAACCCAGCGGAGCAAACTAATGGTTTGTAAACGCGTGTTCCCCGCAAAACCCCATACACGAATCCGACGTCCTGCCTCTTTTTTTAATGAAAACCATTAATCCTTATCTCATCTAAACAGATATACCATGGACCCCCTCTACAACCGTCTTGCATCCGCCGTGGAACAGGCGATCCGCCAGGCCGAGACGATCCTTCCGCCCGATGTGGAGGAAGCGCTGCATACTGCATACAATAAAGAAACCAACCCGACCGCACGCGGCGAGTTTGAAAATATCTTCGCCAATCTCCAGATCGCCCGGGAGAAGAACATACCCATCTGTCAGGACACCGGGATCCTCGTCATCTACCTGACCATTCCCGAAACTGTCCCGCTTTCAATGAAGCTCTATGATGCCGTAAGCGAAGGGATCCGTCTCGCAACAAAATCCGTCCCTCTCCGGCCAAACGCGGTCCATCCCCTCACCCGGAAAAATTCAGGCGACAATACCGGGATTGGGATCCCGACAATACATATAATTCCGGGAGATACACTTCGGGTCACCGTATTCCCCAAAGGAGCAGGTTCGGAAAACATGTCCCAGATCAGAATGATGCTCCCTTCCGAGATCGAAAAAATCCCGGAGTTTGTGAGATCCGTCGTCAAAGATGCGGGCTCCCGTCCGTGTCCTCCGATAGTCGTCGGGGTCGGGATCGGCGGGACCTTCGACTCGGCCGCATCCTTTGCAAAAGAGGCGCTCCTCTCGCCGATAAACAGCATGACCCCCTTCGAACAGAAGATATGCGATTCGATCAATCAGCTAGGCATCGGCGTTATGGGGCTTGCCGGCGACACGACCTGTCTTGCCGTCAAGGTAAAAGAAGGGGCATGCCACACGGCTTCGCTCCCAATCGCCGTAAATATCCAGTGCTGGTGTTCAAGACGCGGCGTCGTCGAGGTGGAACTATGATCCGGCTTACGACCCCCCTTGGCGACGAGGTGCTCGATCTCCGCGCCGGCGACCGGGTCCTCCTTTCCGGGACCATCTACACCGCACGGGATGAAGCCCACCTCAAAATCAGAGAAGAGGGCTTCCCCTTCGATCCGAAAGGTGCCGTGATCTATCACTGCGGCCCTGTCATCGACGAATCACAGAATAAAGTCGTCGCCGCCGGCCCGACAACATCCGCACGGATGAACGATCTCACAAAGCACATGCTGGATGCAGGTGTCCGCGGTCTGATCGGCAAAGGCGGGATGTCCGCAAACGTCCGCGAAGAACTTCGCGGAAGGGCAGTCTATTTTGCCTTCACGGGAGGATGCGCCGCTCTTGCCGCTTCGTGCATGGAGCTTGCCGGCTGTCATTATCCGGAACTCGGCATGGCAGAAGGAATCTGGGAGATCAAACTGACCGATCTTCCGGTCGTCGTCGGGATCGATGCCCACGGCGGCGATCTTTTCGTCAGATAACTCAGACGAGACCGGCCGCGACCAAAGCCAGGCAGACAAGCATGGCTAAAATCCCGCCCGAAAGCGTGGCGAGGAGATTGGTCCCGGAGTTCCCGATAAAACCCTTGTTTTCGATCAGAGCACCGTAGAGACTGTCAAGATTCGTGCCGATAAATCCTGCCGCCGCGCCGATCAGACAGACATACCAGGGAGCCACCCCGAGGATGAATGCGAGGATGCTGATGAGGGCCGCCCCGAACAGGCAGGCAAGTTCGCCTGTCAGGGTGATCCCCCCGTTTGTTCCCGGCGGGACCGGGCGCAGCGTCGTGATCATCCGCGGAGTTCCTCCGGTCACACCGATCTCGCTTGCAAGCGTGTCTGCCGTGGCCGTAGCAATAGAACCAAGGAACAGAGCGATAAAAATAACGTCTCCGGTGATCCCGTAAAGTATGGCGCCGCAGACCCCTACTCCCGCATTCGCAAATGCGTTCATATATCCGCGGCGGCCTTTTTTCCCCTCGGCAACGCCCAGAAACTCTTTTTCCGCATACCGGAACCTGGTGAACAGGGACCCGAGAATGAAAAACAGCATCACAACGAAGAACCAGTTCACGCCGGCGAAGGTGATGAGGATCACGCCGAACAAAACCGCAGTGAAGACCCCGCTCATATCGATCGTCTTCGCCCGGTAGGCAAAGTAGCCGAACGCCGCACACAAAACGACTGCAAAGGCGAGTGTCTGGTAATCAACGAAGAACTCCAGATCCTCAAACAGCGTGATGGTCATCGCGACCCCGAGAAGGCCTATCATCGACCCGTCCTCGCGGTCTTTCAAGATGCTCCGGAGCATCAAAAGAACGATTACGGCGATGATGCCCACAAGCGGCTGAAACTCGTTTGTATAGAGCATCGTCGCTAAAAGAGCCGCGGAAGAACCGATCGTGTAAAGAAACAGCGGATGACTGAAATGTCTGAAGATCTTGAGGAGATACTCCCCCCAGACGATCATCATCAGCGGTCCGATCAGCGCGGAAACGGGAACGAGCCCGGTCTGATACAAGATGGCGAGCACTCCGACGCCGATCGCAAAATACCGGCTTTTGTCCGCGAAGTAGAGGACGGCGGCAAAAGCGAGGACCACAACCCCCAAATACGGAATATAGGGGGATCCGAGCATCAGCGCTGTCACGACAAGAGCAAAAATGATTCGGCGGATCCGTGTTTCCATAGATGTTTTCATAATTTATTTTTGAAACTGATAAGATTATGTGTAGGATCGATCCGGACAAAACCCGCTTGAAAATGACTCAGATCTCGACCAGATGATACTCGCCCCGGCCAAGACCCATCTCTTCGGCATACGAGATCTGCAGCTCCGGGCTGGTTCCCGGCCAGACCCGGGTGAACTTCTCCTCGCCCGGTCGGTGATGATCAGGGAGAAGGCTGCCGAACACGCCCTCTTCGGCGTTCACGAGGTCATAACAGGCCTTGTCCAAAGCAACCGGATCGATCGAGGCAAGGATCCCTATATCCGGAACGAACGGGATGTCGTTCCACGGCGTACAGTCACAATGCGGGGTGATGTTGGTTAAGAAGTTGATGTAAAACGCCTTGCCGGTCTTATTTCCAACAGCTCCGGACGCATACTCGATCATCCGTTCGACGAATACGACCCCGTCATCCTGCCAGTCGAGGTCGATCGCATGTTCCGGACAGGTGTTCATGCACATCAGACAGCCGATACAGTGCTCAAGATCGATGGAAATCGAACTGCCTGCAACGCTGATGCAAAATTCCGGGCAGGCATTCATACAGGCTCCGCAGAGGATGCACCGGTCCTCGAGGACCATTGGCCGTGTGGTGTGCTGCTCGCGTTTTCCCTCGTTTGAGGCGCAGCCCATACCGAGATTTTTCAATGCTCCCCCAAATCCCGCGGCCTCATGGCCTTTGAAGTGGGACACGACGACCATACTGTCTGCAGAGACGATATCGGAGGCGATCTTGACTGAGTCAAAATGTTTTCCGTAGACATCTACGGGCGTGAAGCTCTGTCCGCGGAGTCCGTCGGCGATGATGACCGGGCAGTCGAAGACCGGATAGCAGAATCCGTGGAGCGCCGCGGTCTTTGCATGATCGACGGCGTTTCTCCTGCCGCCGAGGTACAGGGTATTGGTATCGGTCAGAAAAGGGCCTGCTCCGATCGCTTCGATCTCTTTTACGACCGAAGCGACATGGATCGGGTTTACAAACGCGTCGTTTCCCTCTTCACCGAAGTGGACTTTGACCGCGGTCAGATCTCCCGGGTTCACCATATTTGCAAGGCCGGCGGCCGTGCAGAGAGCTTTTATCTTATTCCCGGTGTTTCTGCTCTTTGACTGCGCTCCGGCACGGGCAATATAGACATCTTCCATTCATGATACTTTGACCGTTCAACAAGATATGTTTTCGTGCAGACGAATACGCGATCGGCCGGCTTCTCCCTGATCCGGATGTCCGGACTGCGCAAAATACATCATCTCGTTCAACCAAAAGGTAATGTACTATGTTTGAAGGTGTAATTCCTGCACTCATCACACCGTTCAATGAAGATGCGTCCCAGTCGCTCGACATTGACGGTTTGAGAAACTGCATCGAGCATGTCATCCGCGGAGGTGTTCACGGGCTGCTTGCATGCGGTTCGACCGGTGAATCGGCAACGATGACACATGCCGAGCATATCCGTGTCATTGAGGAAACCGTTTCTGCAGCCGGCAACCGTATTCCTGCCATCGCAGGAACCGGGTCCAACAACACTGAGGAAGCTCTTCTGATGACCCGCGCTGCCAAGATGTCCGGCGCAGACGGCGTACTTCTTATCAGCCCGTATTACAACAAGCCGAACAGATCCGGCCTGCTGAAGCATTATCGAAAGGTCGCAGATATCGGTCTGCCGGTGATTGTGTACAACATCCCCGGACGGACGGGTCAGAACCTGCCCGCCGATCTGATCATTGAGATGGTCAAGACCATTCCAAATATCGTCGCGGTAAAGGAAGCAAGCGGAAATCTTGATCAGATGATGGCGATCATCCAGGGGACCAAGGATCTTGAACGCGATTATCCGTTCATCCTCACCTCAGGTGACGACTCCCTGACGCTTCCGGTGCTTTCGGTCGGCGGTCACGGATGTATCTCGGTCACGGCCAACATCGAACCAAAGCGCATGGTCGAGATGTATGAGATGTTCAAGCGCTCTGACGTGAAGTCAGCAATGCAGAAGCATTATGAGCTGATGGATCTTTCGAAGGCTCTTTTCATGGAAGTGAACCCGGTACCGGTCAAGCGTGCGGCAGAGATCCGCGGTCTTATCAAGTCAGGCAACGTCCGTCTCCCCCTGGATTCACTTGGCGAGGCAAATTCAGCAGTACTTCGCGAGGTGCTTTCCCGGTATGACTAAGGTCATCATCTGCGGGGCATTCGGCAGAATGGGGACCATGATCGCAAACATGGTCATCGAGAACCCGGATCTGGAGTTTGTCGGCGGCGTGGATATCCGGGAAGGGACGGTGCTTGGAAAGCCGGTTGTTTCCTCCGAGAATCTTGCTTCATTCATCGATCAGATCAGACCTGATGTGATGATCGATTTCACCATTGCAGCCGCGACGATGGTCAATGCAAAGATCGCGGCGAAAAAAGGCGTGGCTTTGGTGATCGGCACGACGGGTTTCACGCCGGAGCAGGATGCAGAACTGCTTGACGCGATAAAGAATGTCCCGGTCGTTAAAACGACGAACTTCAGTGTCGGCGTGAACATTTTCTGGGAACTGGTCCGTGATGCGGCTTCCCGCCTGGGCGATTACGATATCGAGGTGATCGAGGCGCACCACCGGCACAAGAAGGACGCTCCAAGCGGAACGGCGAAGACGATCCTGAAGGTGATCCAGGAGGAGGTCGGCAAACGCGAGGAGATGTACGGACGCGAGGGTATGACCGAGCGGAAAAACGAGATCGGCGTGCATGTAATCCGCGGCGGGGATGTGGTCGGGGACCACACGGTCCAGTTCCATCAGAATTATGAGACGATCGAGCTGAGCCATCGTGCCTATGACAGGGCAGTATTCGCACGAGGGGCCATCCGTGCTGCGGCATGGGCCCCGACAGCGGCGCCTGGTTTATACACTATGAAAGAGGTCCTCGGGCTCTAATGCCCGGCAACTCGAAATGTATTTCCCCTTCGAATAAGAGATATGGTAATTATACGAGGTAAATTCAAACATGCCAGCAGTAGTAAATAAAGAAAAATGTACCGGATGCGCGACCTGTGTGGACATCTGCCCGTCAGCAGCAATCGAAATTGTCGATGAAAAAGCAGTCATCAACGCAGATGAATGTGTCGACTGCGAAACCTGTGTGGATGAGTGCCCGGAAAGCGCACTCCACATGGAATAAATCTTTTTTTCTTTTAGAGTAGTTACGCGGTTTTTATCCTTAATCCAACTCAGGAAGGGTAAGGTTGGGTGTGGACACATGAGAAAAAACCCGTCGCAAACTTTCAGTTTGCTCTCCATTTCGCTTCGCTCACCAGCATGCGGGTTTTTCTGTTGTTTCATATTATATTGATTTCACAAAAAGAGGTGTTAACGAAAAGAAAATTCGCCGGCAGAGGTGCGTTCACCTCTGGTCTGCGAGAAAACTCGCAAATCAAAGATTTGGTCGCAAGTCTATCGACTTGCTTCGCTAAGGGACCTAAAGGTCCCCGCCTCAGCTAAGATCGCCGGCTGCGCCGTCGATCCGCCACACAAACTCATAACCAAAGAAAACCAATACTACATCAACTATGGCAATACATCCGATAGACTTCCGGTACGGAACTCCCGAAATGAAACGTGTATGGAGTGAGGACAACCGGTTTTCCTGCATCGTCCGGGCCGAGGTCGCCCTTGCCCATGCCCAAAGCATCGTAGGCATGATCCCCGCTGAAGATGCCGCGGTCATCGAAAAAAACGCCGGATCCGCCTCACGCATCCGTGCAAAAGAAATAGAAGCAGAGATCAGCCACGACACTATGGCCATCACCCGGGCCATCGCCGAAGTCTGCGGGGATGCCGGACGCTGGATCCATTACGGCGCCACCTCCAACGACATCCTCGACACCGCGACCGGCCTCCAGCTCAAAGAAGCCTCTGACCTGCTCGAAAAGAAACTTGCCACCCTGATGAGCGTGCTGTTGAAACGCGCAGGGGAAACCAAAAATCTCATCTGCATAGCCCGGACCCATGGTCAGCACGGTGTTCCTACCACCTACGGACTGCGGTTCGCCATCTGGGCATCCGAAGTCTCCCGGCACCTCCAGCGGCTCCGGGAAAGCCGGTCCCGGATCGTCGTCGGCCAGATGACCGGCGCTGTCGGAACCATGGCGGCGATGGGCGAACACGGCATCGAAGTACAGGCCGAGATGATGAAGTATCTTGGGATCGGCTCAGTCGACGTCTCCTCCCAGGTCATTTCCCGCGACAGATACGCCGAGTACATCTTCCTCCTCGCCAACATCGCGACCACCCTGGACAAGATCGGCATCGAAGTCAGATCCCTCCAGAGAACCGAGATCGGCGAAGTCGAAGAACACTTCTCCAGAAAACAGGTCGGCTCATCCACCATGCCCCACAAAAGAAACCCCATCAAAAGCGAACAGGTCTGCGGTCTTGCCCGCATCGTCCGCGGCATGGTCGAACCCGCCCTCCAGAACAACACCCTATGGGATGAAAGGGATCTCACCAACTCATCCGCCGAGCGGATCACCTTCCCCGAGACAAGCATCCTCTGCGACCACTGTCTTCATGTCATGACCGGGGTCGTGGAAAACCTGACGATCAACACCGAAGCAGTAAGCCGCAATCTTCGCTACCTCCACGGGATCAATCTTGCGGAATCCGTGATGATCGAACTCACCAAACGCGGAATGAAGCGCCAGGAAGCCCACGAGATCATCCGCGAAGCAAGTATGGAAGCCCTCGCCGCAAAAATACCGCTCGCCGGCCTTCTTGCGGATAAACCGGAAGTCACTGCGTATGTCTCCGCCGATGAGATCAAAAAACTCCTCCAGCCCGAGACCTACGCCGGTCTTGCGGCCGTCCAGGTGGAAAACCTCATCCGAAAACTCGCGCCGTTTTGTGCACTGTAAAAAATCAGGATCAGGGATCACCGGCCGGTCTTCAGCCGGTAGATCTCCCCCTCTTCCCTGACAAAAAAACCTTCGCCGGCCATAGCATCCATTATCCGGCGGACACGCTCCGGATCCTCGTCCATCTCTTCTGCAAACAACTCCGGCATCCCGCTTTTCTGATCAAGCATCCGTTTCAGCACCCCGCCCCGGATCTGCCGGTCGGACCCCTCGAAACTCTTCTGTTTAGTATACTGACGGCTCCGCTGATTCGGATTTTTCACCGCTGATTTCAGCGCTGTTCCAAGATCCATCAGCGCCCAGTACCACTCCCGGGAGTTTGCCGGAAGCATGGCCGAGACAAGGGGCAAAAGCTCGCGGTCATCGACTGCCTGGTCCTCTTCGAAAAAATAATGGATGAACACTCTTCTGATATTCGTCTCGATGAACACGACCGGCCGGTCGAACGCGAACGCCGCGATCGAACAGGATGTGGCAGGCCCGATCCCCGGCAGGGTCAGCAGGACCGCCGGATCGTTTGGGATCTTCCCGCCGTATTCGTCAGCGATAACGCGGGCAAGTTTCTGCAGATTCAAAGCCCGGCGGTTGTACCCCATCCCCTGCCATGCCGTGAGAAGATCCGCATGATCCGCCTTTGCGAGAGCGAAGATATCAGGAAACTTCTCGATGAACTTCGGATAGATCACCGCGACCCGCGGGACCTGGGTCTGCTGGAGCATGACCTCGGAGACCAGGATCTTATACGGATCATCCGTGTGCCGCCACTCCATATCATGCCGGCCCTTCGCCGCATAAAACTCCATCACATGCTGCTGAAAATCCAAAACAAGCGAAGGGGTGATCCCCTCTTCCCGAAACCGGGTCCGAAGACCGGAGACGAGCATAATTACTGGGACACCATGCGGTTGATCAGGATCTCGGCGATATCTGAGCTGTACTCCGTGATCCGGTGAAGACTCTGCGTTATCTGGGTCACGGCGACCGCCTCGGGGACCCGCATCTTGCGGATCGAATCAGCAAGGCCGTGATACTTCGGTCCCATCTCCTCGACTTCGGTGATGATCTTATTTGCTCCGGGAATACTGCCCGAGTAGATGGCCTGGATGCTTTTATTGAAGATATCGAGTGAAAACTCACTGAGTTCCGTCAGCTTCACAACCAGCATACGGTCGACCCCTTTGTCGATGAGGATCTCTGCCGCTTCGGCGATCAGGACCGTGTGATCGCCGACACGTTCGATTATCCTTGAGATCTGGTAATAGGTCGCGGCGATCGCGGGAGTGATCCCCATCTTCAGAGAAAGGGACGGATTTTCCACGATCAGGGAAAACTGCCGATGGACCAGCCAGTGAAGACGGTCGACATCCGTGTCTCTGGCGACGACGTCTTCGGCGAGATCGCGTCTTCCCTGCTCGAGGGCGTTGAGGGCGTCCTCATGCATGCCTTTGACGATCACATACATCCGGCGGATGGTGTTTTCAAACGGCATCTCCGTCGGATTGAGGATATCTTTGAGAACGATACTGTTGTCCGTCTCCTCGGAGACCTCCTGGCCGATCGTCATCTGAGTGAACTTGCGAACGACCATCCGGACTTTAGGCGGGATCCTGCCGGCGGATGTTATCTTTATCGTTGTGTATCCGGCGATGTATGCGCCGATCAATGAGCGCAGAAGCGTTGTCGGGTCGGGATAATCCTTGAGTCCGAACTCTTTTGTCCGGGCAGTGCTGTCATTGTGCAGATTCGGGGTGATCAGAAGCGTCCCGTCGGCCTGGGACACCACGCCGAGTGGATCGTTTTTCTGAATATTTCTCTCACGTATCCACGCTTTCGGGAGAGACAGCACATATGATGACCCGCCGGTCATCTGGACTTTCCGGATTTCCATTCATTACATATTCACCTGCCCGGTATTTAATCTCTGTGAAAAACTATAGAGATATCATAGTCCGATAGAAATCATGGGGGGATATAGTCACATCATGATTTACTCAATCTATGTCGAATATCACTATATCTGCCAATCTTCAATCCGATTATGGTTATGAAAAGAAAAACCATGAGTATTGTTGGAGCCGCAGCCCTTCTTTTTGCTGTGTTCCTTGTATTTGCTTCCGGCTGTGTGAGCCAGGGAGAAGAACCGGCGACCATCACTATCGCCGGATCAACGACCGTCCTGCCGGTTGCCCAGATCGTTGCCGATGTCTATATGGATGAGCACACGACGGCCGACATCCAGATCAGCGGTGGCGGATCAGGCGTCGGCGTGACCGCTGCAAAGGAAGGAACTGCTGACATCGGCATGCTGTCACGCGATCTGAAGTCCTCGGAAAAAGAGGGAAGCAGCCTGAAAGAGTATGTTATCGGGAGAGACGGTATTGCGGTTATCGCCCACCCGTCAAACACCGTCTCAGACCTGACAACAGCACAGATCAAAGACATCTATCAGGGGAAGATCACCAACTGGAAAGAGGTCGGCGGCAAGGATCTTTCGATCGTTCTGATCGGCCGCGACAGTGCTTCGGGCACCCGCGAGTTCTTCACCGAGTTCGTGCTGAAAAAGGAGGATGCGGCAAAGACGATGCAGGAGTACAGCTCCAACGGCGCTGTGCAGAAGGCAGTCGCCCAGACCCCGGGCGCGATCGGCTATGTCTCCCTGGAATATGTCGATCAGACGGTAAAAGCCTTCTCGATCTCTGGCGTGCAGGCAACGGTCGATAACGTGATCAACGGCAGTTATACGATTAACCGCCCGCTTCTGATGATCACGAACGGTGAACCGGACGGACTTGCAAAGAAGTTCCTTTCATTCATCCTATCGCCCGAAGGTCAGAAGATCATCGCAGACAACGGATTTGTTCCTGTAACCGTATGACCGCACAGCTGACAACGGGATGGAGAGAGAAAGGTATCCGGTCAGTATGGCTGGCAGCCGCTCTGGTCGCCGCCTCTTCGGTGGTGTTCATTCTCGGATACCTTATCCTGACCTCACTCCCGATTTTTTTTGAAACAGGTTTTGCCGGATTTTTCTTCAGCACCAACTGGAACCCGACCGGGAGCACTCCTTCGTTTGGGATCGCCGCTCTTCTGATCGACACCCTGCTTGTCACCTTTGGCGCGATGCTTTTTGCCGTCCCGCTTGGTCTGACGGCGGCGGTGTTTCTTGCGTATCTGGCGCCGCAAAAACTCCGCGATATCGTCAAGCCGGCAATAGAACTGCTTGCCGGGATCCCGTCTGTGGTGTACGGATTTTTCGGGATGATCGTTCTGTGCAGTTTTCTTCAGCAGACCCTGGATATGCCGAGCGGTTTTTCCTGGCTGGCTGCCTCGATCCTTCTCGGCATCATGGCGCTTCCGACGATCGTCTCGGTCTCGGAGGATGCTCTTTTTGCGGTCCCGAAGGATTATAACGAGGCGTCCTTAGGTCTCGGGGCGACCCGGTGGCAGACCATCTCCCGCGTGCTTGTTCCGGCGGCGGCGTCCGGCATATCGGCGGCGGTGATCCTCGGTATGGGCCGGGCGATCGGCGAAACGATGGCCGTGATGATGGTCGCAGGAAATGCGGCGGTTATCCCGTCCCCGATCTGGGACGTCCTCTCCCCGGTCCGAACGCTGACCGCGACCCTTGGTATAGAACTCGCTGAGGTCGCGTCCGGGTCGATGCATTATTATGCCCTCTTCGGGGTCGCCGCGGTCCTGCTCGCGATCACTCTGGGGGTGAACCTGATATCGGTCTGGATCACAAAACGGATCAAAACCGGCAGACCGCTGGTTTCGATGCCGGCAGCGGCCCGGCGGATCCTGATAATATGCGGCATGCTGATCGCCTTCACCGCAGGTATCGTGATCCTCGGGATCGGCCCGATCCTTCTCGTGGCCGCGGTATTCGCCGGTTTTTTCCTTCTGCGGGGCCGTGTGTCCCATAAAGTTACGGAACGTGCGGCGTTTGGCGTTATCTATGCAGGAACGGCGCTTGTTGTCGGCACGCTGATCATCATTCTCGCGGACATCTTCATACACGGCCTTCCGGCGATATCCTGGGAGTTTCTGACAACTGCCCCCCGGGATCTCGGCCGCGAGGGCGGGATCTTCCCGGCGATCGTCGGGACCCTTCAGCTTGTCGGCGGCGCGATCCTTCTCGCCCTGCCGGTCGGGATCGGGGCCGCGGTCTATCTGAACGAGTATTCGGCTGATACGTTCCTGACCCGGCTTTTGCGGACAGGAAATGATCTGCTCGCCGGCACGCCTTCGATCGTGTTCGGCGTCTTCGGGTTTGCCTTCCTCGTGATCTTCCTTGGATGGGGGGTCTGTCTCCTTGCCGGTATGATCTGTCTTGCCCTGATGATTCTGCCGACGATCATCAAAACGACCGAAGAAGCGCTCAGGTCCGTTTCCCCCTCGCTTCGTGAGGCATCGTTCGGTCTTGGGGCGACCAGGTGGCAGACGATAAAAAACGTCGTCCTTCCTTCCGCTGCGCCCGGTATTCTGACCGGCACGATCCTTTCGATCGGGAGGGCCGCCGGAGAGACCGCCCCGATCATGTTCACCGCGGTGGTCTTCTCCAAACGGTTCATCAGCCCGGACCTCTTTGAGCCGGTGATGTCGCTTCCTTTCCATCTGTATGTTCTCTCGACCAGCGTGCCGGGAGCACAGACCCAGCAGTATGGTACGGCGGTCGTTCTCATCTGCCTGGTCCTGCTGATCTATCTCGGCGCGATCATTCTGCGCACGCACTTTCGAAATAAACTGACCTGACCATGACACCTATCTTATCAACCAGAAACCTGAACCTCTCCTACGGAGCGAAACAGGTCCTCTACGACATCGATCTGCCGTTCGAGGAAAAATCCGTTACCGCGCTGATCGGCCCGTCCGGGTGCGGAAAGTCGACCCTTCTCCGGTGTATGAACCGGATGAACGATCTGATCGCCGACTGCAAAGTCACGGGCGAGATCCTCTACCGCGGTGAGGAGATCATGAAAAGCGATCCTGTCCTTCTGCGCCGCAAGATCGGCATGGTCTTCCAGCGGCCGAACCCGTTTCCAAAATCCATCTACGACAACATCGCCTACGGTCCGCGTGCTCACGGAACGAAGGATGCAAAAACCCTCGACAATATCGTCGAGAACAGTCTCAAAGGAGCGGTCCTTTGGGATGAGGTGAAGGACCGTCTGCACGAATCGGCTCTCGGCCTCTCCGGCGGTCAGCAGCAGAGACTCTGCATCGCCCGGACGCTGGCCGTGAATCCTGACGTGATCCTGATGGATGAGCCGTGTTCGGCTCTCGATCCGATTGCCACGACCAAGATCGAGAATCTGATCATGGACCTCAAAAAGAAGTACACGGTGATCATCGTGACCCACAACATGCAGCAGGCTGCCCGGATCAGCGATACGACCGGGTTCATGTACCTTGGAAAACTGATCGAGACCGGAACGACCGGAACAATCTTTTCCAATCCGAAAGAGGAACTGACCGAACGCTACATCACCGGGAGGTTTGGATGAACGACTACTTCCACCTCGAACTCGATGCCTATAAAAATGAGGTGAACTGGTATGGGCGTTTTTCGCTTGCTTTGCTGAAAAATTCCCTTATGGCGTTTGAGTCGACGGATCTGATGATCGCCGCGGATATCATCCGGCAAAAGGAGTATGTGAACAATCAGTATGAGATCCTGAATGAACGGGGCATCCTTTTGATAGCGCTGAACCAGCCGATGGCAAAGGATCTGCGCACGATCTCGAGCTGCATGGACATCGTGACCTCGTCAGAGCGGATCGGCCGCTACGCAAAGGACATCACCGAACTTGTCGTTGCGAGCCGGCCGGCAGATATCCCGCCAGCCCTTCACAGAGAAGGCGAAGCCGCGGTCTCGATTTTGAATACGGTGTATACTGCGTTCGAGTCGGGGGATGTTTCACTTCTTCACGGATGTGTGAAGATCGAGGAGGAGATCGATACGCTGTATGCCTCTCTCTATAAAGAGATCGTCGCGGCGATGGAATCTGGCCGGATGACGATCCCGTTTGGGAGCGCCTGCCATATGGTGAACCGGTATCTGGAACGCTGCGGGGATCATGCCTGCAGGATGGCGGAGAAGGTGTATTATCTGCAGACCGGAAAAAGGGTGCCTCTCGAAGAGATCAGTGAGCTTTGACCTCATTGAATACTCTTTTCCCGGCTGCCGTGTAATAGAGTTGATAAGCCATGAACCAGATAACCGGATCTGCACAATGCAGTTCATATGACCGGGAAGAGGTATGCCGGGCAGTGGAAAGGGCAGTTGAAGCAGCCGGCGGACTCCCGGACCTTGCAGGAAAAAAGGTCCTGCTCAAACCTAATCTCCTCTCGGATGCGGGATACGAAAAAGCGGTGAGTACGCATCCTGAGGTCGTCTTTGCGGTCGGAAAACTGATCATCGACGCGGGCGGCATCCTTATGATCGCGGACAGTCCCGGGGCAGGAATATTATATACGCCCCGCGTGATGAAACGCGTGTATCAGAAATGCGGGATCACGCAGGTGGCCGGCGATCTCGGGGTCGTGATGGACCCAGAGACCGGATCAAAGGATCGTTCCTATCCGGAAGGGAAGGTGATGAAGCATTTCACGGTCATCGATCCTGCGTGCGAGGCGGATGTCATAATCTCGGTCTGCAAACTGAAGACCCATATCTTCACCAGATTTACCGGTGCGGTCAAGAATACCTTCGGGGTGGTGCCGGGTCTCGACAAACCGGTGTTCCATTCCCGGTTTCCCGATCCTGCGGATTTTTCCGAGATGCTGGTGGACTTAAACGAACTGATCAAACCTGATTTTGTTGTGATGGACGCGGTTTTCGGGATGGAAGGGAATGGGCCGATGGGCGGCGAGCCAAGGAGGGTCGGCTATATTCTTGCTTCAAAGTCGGTGTACGCTCTTGATGTCACCGCTCAGAAATTGATCTCTATGGATCCTCTGCGGATCCAGACGACCGCCGCGGCCGCCGCCCGCGGTCTTGTGGATCCGGCCCGCGTCGTAACGGCCGGGGACCTGGTGATTCCCCTGACCGATTTTGTTTTGCCGTCGACGTACACCGCTCCTTCCAGGAACACCTGGTTTAGAAGAAACGTTCTGCGCCGGTTCCAGACGATGGGGAAGTATTATGCTCCGGCGCCTGTTGTAAAAAAGGATATATGCGTCGGCTGCGGCCAGTGCGTGAGGATCTGTCCGGTCGGGGCGGCAGTGATGAAAGACCGGAAAGCGGGCTTCGATCATAGTAAATGCATACGGTGTTACTGCTGCCATGAGATGTGCCAGTATCACGCGATCGAGATGAAAAGAAGTGCGGCAGGAAGATTCCTGCATATGTTTCTGCGGTGAACCGGGGTCTCACGTTTTTCTGCGGCAGAAGAACGTGCATGTCTCCTGATTACACCGGCCGTCGCAGGGGTCAAGGTGCACGATCACGGTGATCCGGGGTATCTCTGCTTTGAGTTCATCCTCGACCTCCTGTAAAACTTTGTGGGCTTGTGAAAGCGGGGTCGCATGCGGCATCATGAGATGGAACTCGATAAATTTGTCGGGTCCGGCCTTTCGTGTTTTGAGACTGTGATAATTGGTATAGGCGTTCTGATGCCTGCAGATGATCTCACAGATTTTTTCCATCTCTTTTTCATCCAGGCTTTCATCCATCAGATCACCAAACGACCGTCTGATGAGGGAGGCCGCCTCCCGCAGGATCAGGAGGGCGACAATGATGGCGATGACCGAGTCAAGGAAGGTGAGTCCGGTTATTTGTATCAGGATAAGTCCGGCAAGGACCCCGGCCGAGGTGAACACATCGGTCCGCAGATGCCAGGCATCGCTTTCAAGCGCGATGGAATCCGTCTCTTTGGCGACTTTCATGAGTTTTTGCGACACGAAGAGGTTCATGCAGGCGGAGATCCCCATCACGATCATACCGATGAAGAGCAGGTCCGCAGACAAGGTATCCCCTCCGTGGATCAGTTTGTTCACCGCTTCCCAGATGATGATCCCGGCGGCAAGGACGATGAGCAGTGCTTCGATGAGGCCGGATGCGTCTTCATATTTTCCGTGACCGAACGCGTGATCGGTGTCCGGAGGCATTGCGGATCTTCTGACAGAGAAGTAGGCGATAAAGGAGGCGGCCAGGTCCATCCCCGAATGGATGGCCTCGGAGATTATACTGACCGAGCCGATACTAAGGCCGGTGATCAGCTTCGCTATCGTGAGAAAGGCGTTTGAGAATATCGAAAGGCGCGCAACGTTTTGTTTGGCGGTATTTTCTGACAAGACTGCAGTATTACTGTTGAACTGAAGTACCCAAAAGGTATTCGCCTGCCATGCCCAGAAAAAAGGAGTATTTTGGTTATTTTTTCAGCATATGGTCTATCGCGACCGCAGCTTCTTTCGCAGTCCCCATCGCGAGGATCACGGTGGCCGCTCCTGTCGCGACATCCCCGCCGGCGTAGACTTTCTGGATGCTCGTTTCCCCAAGACAGTTCACGGCGACACTGCCGTTCCTGTTTCTGGTAAGTTCGGGCAGCATCCGGAGGAGAAGCGGGTTTGGTCCCTGACCGATCGCCTCGATCACGACATCCGCTTCGACCGCAAACTCGCTTCCTTCGATCGGGTAGAAGGAACACCGTCCGTCGTCTCCGGCCGTGCCGAGTTCCATCTTGATGGCTTTGACACCCGAGACGGCATTGTTCTCGCCAAGGATCGCGATCGGATTCGTCGCCGTCATGAAGAATACACCCTCCTCCTTTGCGTGACGAACTTCATCGAGTCTTGCCGGCATATCGGCTTCGCCTCTGCGGTACATCAGCGTCACATCAGCGCCCATACGCCGGGCGACACGTGCCGCATCCATCGCGACGTTCCCGCCGCCGATGACCACGACCTTTTTGCCGACTTTTACCGGCGTATCGTTTTCAGGGAACTTGTTTGCACCCATCAGATTCACGCGGGTCAGGAACTCGTTTGCCGAGTATACGCCGGGCAGATTTTCTCCCGGGATGGACATGAAGTACGGGAGACCCGCGCCCGTTCCAAGGAACACGGCATTAAAGCCGAGAAGCTCCTCGACCGAGACCGAACGGCCGACGATATGATTCGTTTTGATCTCGACACCGAGTTTTTTGACTTGATCGATCTCGTACTGAACGATGTCTTTAGGCATACGGAATGCGGGGATACCGTACATCAGCACGCCTCCCGCCTCATGCAGGGACTCGAAGACCGTGACCGAATGACCGCGGCGTGCAAGCTCGGCGGCGCAGGCAAGACCCGCCGGTCCCGATCCGACGACCGCCACCTTTTTGCCGGTAGCCGGAGCACACTTCGGGCACTTCGCTCCCTTCTTTCGCTCGAAGTCGGCGACGAACCGCTCGAGCTGGCCGATCGAGATCGGCAGATCCTTCTTGCCGAGGATACACTCGCCCTGACACTGGGTCTCCTGCGGGCAGACGCGTCCGCAGACGGCCGGGAGCATATTGTCTTTCTTAATGATATCCGCTGCGTCCTGGAATTTTTCATCAGCGATCGCCTGGATGAATGCCGGGATATCGATCCCGACCGGACATCCGCTGATGCATCTGGGTTTTTTACACTGGATACACCGTTTTGCCTCGTCAATGACCTCTTCTCTGGACAGTCCGAGATCCACTTCATTGAAGTCGGTGATCCTGAGGTTTGGATTTCGGTCCATTTACTCCACCTTCCTGCAGCGGCAGACGTGATGTTCCTCATGATACTCCATCGACTGCTTCTCCTCTGAGAGGTACATCCTCTGTCTGGTCATCAGATCGTTCCAGTCGACTTCGTGCGCATCGAACTCGGGTCCGTCAACGCAGGCGAACTTCATCTCGCCGCCGACGGTGACCCTGCAGCTCCCGCACATTCCTGTCCCGTCCACCATCACCGGGTTTAAGGAGACATAGGTCCTGATGCCGAAATGACGTGTCACTTCGCTTGTGACCTTCATCATCATGCCGGGACCGATGATCCAGACCTTGTCGATCTTTCTTCCGGATTCGCACAACTCCTTTAAGGGTCCGCTCGCAAATCCTTTGATCCCGTACGAGCCGTCATCCGTCGTTACATAGAGTTCATTGCAGATCGCCCGCATGTCATCCTCGAAGATGAGAAGATCGCGGTTTCTCGCGCCGATTATGCCGATGACATAGTTTCCTGCGTCTTTTGCCGCCTGCGCAAGGATCGGGGTGCATGCGACACCGACCCCTCCGCCGACGATGACCACGGTCTCGGGTCCTTCGGCGATATCGCTCGGCATCCCAAGGGGGCCGGCGACATCGCGAAGTTCATCGCCCGTTTTCAGGGTTGCAAGCAGTTTCGTCGTCGTTCCGACAGCCATGAAAGCGATCCTGATATTGTCTCCGTTTGTTCCGGAGATCGTCAAAGGAACCCGTTCCCCGGCTCCATCGGCGTGGATGATACAGAACTGGCCGGCCTTTGCATGGCGTGCGACCTGAGGTGCATGGATCCACATCTCGAATACGGCCTCAGATAAGGCTCGTGCCTGAACAATCGTGTAATTTCCCATAATATGTTCCTTTGAGATATGTGATTGTACATTTGCTCTGACAGACATTAATAATGACGTTTATCCGGTCGCCAGATTCATCACTCTTGAGTACAAAATCATACATCAGATGAGTAACGACTTTGAGCGGGAGATGGTCGTCTGCATGAACCGGTTCTTCACCGAAAACAAAAAGAAGGGGTTTGCCTACCGGCTCAAACAGTCTCACTTCAACACCCAGTATGTGGATATCATCGTCGATTCGCTGGATCCTGTGTATTATCTTGCGATCGAGTGCAAATCCCTGAACGGAAAACGGCTCTACTTCACCAGCAATTTTCACAAAGATAAGGACGGCGTGCATCAGGTCGACAACATCTCCGGATTCGTGAAGTACACCGGCAGGCGCGGGTTTTTAGCCGTCGAGTTCCGGGGTCAGGGTTCAAAGAACGAGGCATATCTTATGCCTTGGACGACGGTGCTCGAGTTTTTCGAGACATCCGCCGGGATATCGATCGAAGATTTTCGAAGATGCATCCCGCTTGAACGCGTGTCGGGAGGCTACCGTTTGCCCTGCCTCAATCCATTATAGTAATTAGGAGTGAAAACCATATAATATAGAATTCATGACGGCAGCATCAAGATTCATATCAATAAACGGCAGACCTGTCAAAACCCCGATCGTACTCGCGTCTATGGCAGGGATAACCGACTCAGAGTATGTGCTTGCCCGCAGTAAACATGCCGGTGTCGCCTTTATCGGCGGATACAATACAGATGAACCCAGCAGAAATGCATCGGCTGAAATGGAGGCGGCAGGCCGGACGGAGTTCGATGCCGGTTTCGATGAAATAGCGACCGAGATCGATATTTTAGACGGGGCGGATATCATTCTCGGTCTCAACCTGAGGGGGGCGACGCCGGAAGCATTCGTTGCCGCGGCGAAACGGTTCGGCTCTTCGGTCATATACGAGATCGATGCCCACTGCCGTCAGCAGCCGATGATCGATGCGGGATGCGGGGAGTATCTTCTTCACAATCCTGAAAAGCTGTGTGCGATCGTTTCAGCCCTTGCCGCCGAGGGGGTGACCGTTTCGGTGAAGACCCGGGCGGGTGTCGCGGATGACCGAGAACTTGCAAAAAAGCTCTGGAAAGCCGGCGCAACGATCCTGCATGTCGATCTGATGGATACGGGACACACCAAGATCCGGCAGATTCGAAACAGCTGTCCTTTGATCCTCATCGCAAACAACAGTGTCACGAGTCCTGATAAGATGATGGACTACTTCGCTCACGGTGCGGATCTCGTGTCGGTCGCCCGAAGCGCGAGCGTCAGTGTCCTGCAGACCCTGGATAGATATATCCGGGCAGTCGCTGAAGAGATCGGCTGGTATAATGCGCCAAAACAGCTATGCCGGGGCGGCGATCTCCGCTCTCTTGCATTCTGCTGCATGCCGGTGAAACAGTGTCCTCTCCTGCCTTCCCTCGAGTCGCTAGGGATGAGCCGTGAGGGGTATCTGAATCTGAAAAAGGAACTGACGGCCGGGACCCCTCTTTCGCAAGGAAGCCATACCTGTTTTGGCAGTCTTGCCTACTGCTGCAAATCCTCGACGCCCTGTATGTTCCGGGATATGACGCTGAAGTCGATCGATCTCCCGATGAATGAGTATATGGCTCTGAAACGCACGCTTTCAGAGAAGATCGTGAAGAAGATCTTTGAAGATGTCTAAGCTTTCTCTGGCTGAAACTGCTGAGCTTTCGATGCTCCTTGAGGTGAGCGCCAGTATCAAACCGGGAAATATCGACCGGTTCCATGATTATGAGGACACGAAGTTCCGGCATTTTCTGGCATCCGCAGTGCTCGCCCGCGGTGTTTTTGAACGAGTTCCGCAGATGACGCTTGGCGAGGCGATGTATGCGGCAGTCGTTCACACGAACGGTCATGCGGGAGGGAACACCCATTTCGGGGCGTTCATCCTTCTTCTTCCGCTGATCAAAGGCAATGGTATCGCCGGGGCGTGTGAGGCCGTGAAACAGACAACGGTCGAAGACGCCGTGCTTTTTTATCAGGCTTTCGGCAGGACCCAGGTCCGGATGAACAAGGAGGATGAAATGGATGTGAACGATCCCGCCTCTATCGCGATGCTTCGGGAGAAACAGATGACGATGTATGATGTGATGGCGTATTCGAGCGGGACCGATATGGTGGCCCGCGAATGGACGAACGGGTTTTCACTGACCCGGAAAGCCGCTGATATCCTAAAGGAAAAGGACGGGGCCGATTCGATCCAGGATATGTTTCTGCGTCTGATGGCCGCACATCCCGATACGTTCATCGCGAAGAAGTTCGGGTATGCCAGGGCCGTTTCAGTGATGGAACGGGCACAGACGGTTCGTGCCGGCGGACTTTCGCTGAGCAGTTTCGATGAGGAGTGCATAAGGGGAGGTGTGAATCCGGGATCCCTTGCGGATATCTGTATTGCCGGGATCTTCACCGCGCTTCTGGAGGGGTGGCAATGGGACTGTTAGGCGAAGGGATCACTGAGGTGATCGCGGTCACGAAAGATAATGCGGCGCCGATCGGGATCATCGTCAGAGCAGGTCAGTATCCGAAGATGATCCTGTATAAGGGGTCAAAGACCGCGGAGAACGTGGCGAAGTACGGCTGGGTGACCGCAAACTTTGTGAGCGACTCCTATCTGTATCCGCTGTATGCATTTTCCGATGTGGCAAAACCGGATCTCCGGAAGGTGTTTGTCGGCGGAACGGTGATGCAGCTTCTCTGTGATGCGGATGCCTGGATGGCATTTACCGCCGAGGTGGTGAATGAGACGAAGGAGGCATTGTTTGTCGAACTTGAACCGGTGGGGTCAGAGTACTGCCGTGATCAGCTCCGGCCGGTGAACAGGGGGTTCAATTCAGTGATCGATGCAACGGTCCATGCCACAAGGTATGTGATGGATCATGATCCAAAACTGCGTGAACTGATTGAGTATCATCTGGGGATCGTGCGGAAATGCGGGGGAGCAAGGGACCAGGAAGCGGCGGCGCTGATCAGGGATGTATGCGGGCTGTAGGGATAGCGGGGACCTTTAGGTCCCTCAGCTGAGGCGGGGTGAACCGCAAGGTTCGGCCTTAGCGGAGCAAGTTTTCGAAGGAAACTTGCGACTAAACCGAAGGTTTGCGATTGCGGGTATCACACGAGCTTCACGAAAAAAAGGGGGCGAAAGGATTTGTCGGCTGAAAGTGAGATTTTGGAAGGATTTTGCTGGGTGCGGAAGCATGAGAAAGCCAACCGCGAATAAACCCACACTAACTCCGTACACGAAATCGAAGTGCCTATCATAAGTACCTCAGTTTTTTCATTTGAGATCATGCCGCCGTCTTCACTGCATGCGAAAGACGGATCCCGGCAACGCCCAAAACGATCACAAGCAGATCATAGAGAATCAGCATGCCAAGCACAAGATACCAGATCGGCCCTTCCGCAGGAATGGCGCCGGAAGCAAGCCTGCTCAGAACCGCCGTCAGCTGACTTGCAAAAAGAAGCACGAAAGCTGCGCCTCCAAGCGCCGCCACCAGGATCCTCATCCTCTGCGTGACCAATGACCCGATAAGGAGCAGGATCCATCCTGCCAGAACAAGGAAAAACAGCTCGGCCGGCATAAAATAATCCATCAGCAGCCTCCCGGCTGATAATGTTCCGATAAAAGCGGTCACGATCATCAGACCGATCGGGATCCACAGTAAAACCGTACCGGTCACTGCACATATCAATCCGGCTCTCTGACGGCCCGCCCCCCAGTTGCAAATCAAAGATTTGCTCGCAAGTCTGACGACTTGCTCGGCTGAGGGCGAGCCTGTCGCCTCACCCCGCCTCCGCTGAGGTCGGTCGCGTTTCGCGTCCAACCCGCTTTCTCTCATGATCCAGCATAGCGCGATATCAATATTAATAGTATGGATTGAGGACTTTTTCACGCGATATGCAGAAGAACAAGCTCCCAGGCATGTCCCGTTCCCCGCAGGACCGCCGAGAACCGGCCGGGTTTTCCGTCAGAAGTACACTCGCCCGACACCCAGGCGATCACGCCCTCCCCCTTCACCTCAGACCGTTCGAACACAAGAGGCTTAAGAGAAAACTGCTCGCGTCCGCGTTGTTCGATACCTGGTGCAAACAGGACCGCATCCGGCGCGATGATCTTTTCCGACCCGGCAAAACTCCCCTGCCGGGCACACGTCTCCACTTTTTTGAGAAGCGTAAGTATCTGATCTTTGGTCTGGGTCGAAAGAGGCATACTTAATAGATATGGGTCCAGACAAATAATACATTACTCATGGCAGACACCGCTGATTTTTTTCCCTACCAGACCTACCGGAAAAACCAAAAGGAAATGCTCGAAGAGGTTGAAAAAACCGCCGAACAAAACGGCGTCCTCCTGATCGACGCACCGACCGGCAGCGGAAAATCCAGCGTCATTGCAAGCCTTCTCGCGAAAGCCAACGGACGAAAGATCCTCATCGCCGTCCGGACTATCTCGCAGCTCCAGATCTTTATCCGTGAACTCGATCTCATCAGACAAAAAAAGCAGCCGACCCTGAAATTCGTCTACCTGATCGGCAAAGGAAACATGTGTCCCCTCGGGGGATTCGGCGATGTCTACCGGAGATGCGAAGGAGTCAAAGCATTCACCTCATCTCTTATGCAGCAGAGGGCCGACCGCGGCTCCTTCGACCCCGCGACCGACAAAGTGATCCTCGACCAGATCAGAAAACAGGACCGGGAACACCCCCTTATCTGCCCCTACTTCGTCAACAGCCGGGTCTTCATCCAAAGCGAAGAAGGCGGCCGCCGGATGATCCCCTCGCCCGAACTCAGGCGGAAATCCGAGATCGCCCAGAAGCAGATCGTCCGCCCGAATGAACTTCTGAGTTTTGCCGGAAAGGTCTGCCCTTACGACCTCATGCTCTCAGCGGCCAAAGGGGCCGATGTTATCATCTGCAACTACTATCACCTCTTCAACGATGATATCAGGGAACAGCTCTACGTCAATCTCCAGTGCGAGGAGCACAACGTCATGCTCCTCTTAGATGAAGCCCACAACTTAGGCGACGTCATCCAGACGATCCAGAGCATCAGGATAAGGGACACCGACATCGAAGCCGCGGCAAACGAGATCGCTTCGCTTCGGGACAAGGTCCGCGGCTCCGAGGCGATCCGCCATATCCTCCCCAGGATCGCCGAATTCATCGACGGACTTCAGCGATCGAACGAGGCCGAAGACTGGTTCGACCCCCAGATCTTCAACCGGTTCATCATCAAAGGTTCCCTTTACGAAAAACCCGAGGCGATGCTGGAAGACATCATTTCCATCAAAGAGGCCATGCGCGAACGCGGCATCGAGCGGGGCGACTACCGCGAGTCGGCGATCGAAAAACTCTGCGAGTTTCTGATTCGGCTCTACCGCTCCTCGACCGACCCGGCATTTCTGACGGTCTACACCAAAGACACCGAGGTCATCACGCTCGAAGTCCGAAACATCGACCCTGCCGACAGACTTCAGGAGCTCGTCTCCAAACATGCAGCGACCGTTTTGATCAGCGGAACGCTCTCCCCGGTCGGTTCATACAAAAAATATTACTTCGGCAGTATGCCGGTGAAGACCCTGTCGCTCGCAAACTCATTTCCCAAAGAGAACCGGATGGTTCTTGGGACAAGGGACATCACGACTGCATTTTCCAAACGGCAGAACGCTGAAAACACGCAGGCTATTCAGGAATACATCCTTGCCTTTGCCAAACTTCCGGGAAACATCGCGATATACTTCCCCTCCTATCAGCTCCAGAGCCGGTTTGCCGAGGCATGCGTCTCCAGGATCAGAAACAAACAGGTGTTCATCGAGCCGCGTGAATCGGATGAGGCGAACGAAGCTCTCAAAGAGTTCATCTCCCTGCCGGGAAAACACAAATCCGGTGTACTTTTCGCCGTCTGCGGCGGAAAATGGAGCGAAGGACTGGATTACCGGGGAGATCAACTGACCGCGGCAATGGTCATCGGGCTCCCGCTCGCTCCGTTCACGCCGGTCAGGCGGATGGTCAACAGTTATTACCGGCGCAAGTTCGGAGCGGAAGGCGAGTTCATCGCCTACACGCTTCCCGCGATCAACAAATCGATGCAGGCTCTCGGGCGGGTGCTTCGAACCGAGACCGACCGGGGCGTTCTGATCCTCGGGGACCAGAGATTCCTGGAAGGCGAGATCTTCGGCGGTCTTTCTCCCTGGATGCAGGCCGAACTGAAAGAGTGTGATGTGGATACGGTGAAAAGCAAGCTTGCAAAGTGGGGAAGTGATGCTTCAGGGCGCATGTAGTTTTGGACTCTGGAAGGTCGCGGTCGATTATGACGGTCAGGCGGTCCACCGGGTCAGATTCGTCCGCACAGCGCCGGAGGGTCAAGTCCCGGTCCAGTTCACCTTGTTCCTTGCGGGAAAAGGGACCGGTTTTTCCCCGCTGATCTCATCCGCGGTGTCAGGCGACAGCGTCTATTCGAAGATCTACCGTGCCGTATCAGAGATCCCGTACGGTGAAACACGAAGTTACGGCGAGATCGCCAAAGCGGCCGGGACGCATCCCCGTGTTGTTGGAAACGCCATGGCGCGAAATCCTACGCCGCTAATCGTGCCGTGTCATCGTGTCATCGCAGCCGACGGAAGTCCCGGCGGATTCTCCCCTGATCCGGAGATCAAAATATCCCTCTTACAGCTCGAAAAAAACATGCTGAAGCGGGGTTTTTCATAAGATTTTTTGCTCCTCTGCCGGCTTAAAATAGATGGAACGCAAATAATAAGGGACAGAAATGGACCTTCGTTTGCTCATATTCCCCCTCCTTGTTTTTCTCGGCGGATGCTGCTACGGGCCTTCATCGCCCGTGATAAAACTTGCATATGCTGCCGGTTTTTCATGGCAGGATCTGGTTATGAGCCAGTACTTTTACGGGTGGCTAATCCTTTCCGTTATTATAGCCGGCTTTTATCTGTTTCGCCGCGTGAAAAATCAGCCTCTCCCCAAAACGGGTGATCCAAGACCGCTCTTTCGCCGCATTCCCGGCGTGTTCCTTGCCGGAGCCTGTATCGGTCTTGTTACGGTGACCTACTGTCTTTCTCTCCAGACCGTGCCGGCGTACATCTCCGTCATTCTCCTCTTCCAGTTCACCTGGATGGGGGTTCTGATCCAGGCGGTCACCGAGAGGAGACTCCCTCAGCCGAAGATAGTCATCTCCGTCATCCTTCTCGTCATCGGAACGTTCCTGGCTGCAGGTTTTGCCGGACTGGAAGGACCGCTTGATCCGGCCGGTGTGATATTCGGGCTTCTCTCCGCCCTTCTCTACGCATTATATATGTTCCTGCTCGGCAGGGTCGAGATCGGGATGCATCCCCTGAACAGAAGTTTTCTTATCATCAGTTCCTCGCTTGTCATGATGATGTTTCTCTTTACACCACGGTATTTCACGGAAGGAATATTCGCTTCCGGGATCTGGCAGTATGGGGTCATCCTGGGGTCGATCGGATGTGTTGTGCCGATGTTTTTGTTTGCGATCGCCGCACCGAGGATCCCGACCGGAATGACCACGATCCTCAGTTCATCGGAATTGCCGGCTTCTATCATCTGTGCGGTCATTATTCTTGGCGAATCGGTTTCCTGGATCCAGTATGCAGGAATACTTCTGCTGTTCATCGGTATCGCCTATCCTCAGTATCACCCGCTCACCTGGCAGAAACATATGCGGAAAGGAGCGGGTATGCACGTATTTCTGCATCCCCATATCCGTCTAAAAAAGATCAGGTAAGTTTCGCACCGCAGGAACTGCAGAACTTGGTTCCTTCGGTGTATTTTGTACCGCAGTTTTTACAAAAACCATCCCCGCAGGCAGCAGATCCGTCTGCCGGGGTTTTCAGCCCGCTGAGTTCAGCCCTCTTTGCGGCAGTTTCCTCCTCCAGTCCTGCAAGTTCGGTTCCAATATCCCCAAACTTTTCTAAACCTTCGGACTCGACTGCCAGCTTTCCAATACTGGCATAGATGTCGTTCTGCTTCTTCTACAGCTGGCTGATCTCCGTCTGAAGCTGGCTGATCCTCATTGACTTCTTTACTTCATCAGCGCCGATTTTGGCACTGGTTTTCAGGCTGTCGATAAATGCACCCATATTCATCTCCTATTGCGCGAGGCGGGATATATGCATATCTATCGCAGAACCGTCTCGGCAAGGATCTCGTCCTCGATGAAACGCTGATCCCCGTTTCGTTCAGCTTCGACCATCTCCTCCAGAGATTCGCCCGCTTCCCAGTCCTCGTCCTGTTCCCAACACAGCCAGCCGGCGGCCTTGCGGCTTGGTCCTCTCTCCATCGGGCGGGTTTTGGTCATCCGATCGACCATATCCCTGACAGACGAAAAATATTCCGGTGAACAGAAGAGCACGATCTTCGTCTGTCTGTTTCCAAAAACGGTTATCTGCCGATCACCCGGTATCACCTCAGTGACCTTTTCCCAGAGAAGAGCCTGCCTGCCTTGTATCCGGGCGAGATAATCGGTCCCTTTCACTTTGTTTTTTCCGGCCCGAAATCCCCATAACTGGGCGGTCTTCCCGCTCTTTTTCGATCTCTTCTCGGTTTTTGCAAAAATACCGAGGTCATTCATGACATAATCGACCGCAGTGTACCATGAGCCGGTCTCGGGCGGGAGTTCAATACTCCAAACAAGTGTATCCATATGCATACATGGACCCCTGAAAAAAATAATAGTTGGTTATTGTGATCCGGCCGGATCAAAGAGATTTTGGCGTGACGCTGATAACAGAGGTGTTGCCGAGATCCAGTATCTCGCCGCAGACGTAGGGAACCGGCATCCGAAAGATCGGGCCCCCAACGGTGACGGTATGATACTCGCCGTTTTCACCGCAGACATCGATCCCCTTCTCCTTCATGAATGCGACCATCTCATGATCCAGAACTTTTCCGAGGATCTCTTTTGGAAGATCAGCATTCCGGACACACTTTATCACGCACTGATACCCAAGATCGATGAGTTCTTTCGTATTTTCCTCTCTGTTTCGATGCCAGAGCGGGTAATAGGGAATAAGTCCTGCGGCCTTGCATCTCGCCATGCCCCATTCCATGTGTTCTTCGATGTCAATGTCCCCGAAGACACAGAGTTCGGCTCCGAGCTGTTTTGCACGGCGGAGTCCTTCTTCGAGTTCCAGATGGTACTCCTCTCCCCCTGATTCGCATGTGATCAGCGGGATCTCAAGCGAGGCCGAGATCTGTTCAAGCAGACCAAGATCGACTCCGTGGAACCAGGAGAGTTTTTCGTCCCTGTTCACCATGACGAGCAGTCCGACCGGCGTATGCCCGGCGGCGATCATTTTGTGAAGTGAAAGGGTGCTGTCCTTTCCGCAGCTGTATGATATAACGAACTTCATGTATTTTCCTCCAGTATTTTATACACCGCATCCATGTCGAGCGCTTTGCGGAGAGCATCGGCGAGCAGATCCAGCTGATGTTCACGGTACGCTTTGTTTTCAAGCAGGCTGTCGTCACGGGGTATCGGTCCCGGGATATCCTCTTCCTGCAGATGGATGTCGAGTTTTGGGACAACGCCGAGGACCGGGACCCCGGTCAGATCGGTGAGACGCGACGGCCCGGTCCCAAGATGCTTCGGGTCGCCGGAGAGCCGGTTGATAACAAAACCGCGGACGAGTTTTTTCGCCGCGTCGTCGAAGAGACCAAATGTCCCGTAAAGCGAAGCAAACACTCCGCCGCGTTCGATGTCGCCGACGATGACGACCGGAGCGCTGACTTTTTTCGCAAAACCCATGTTGGCGATGTCACGGTCCATGAGGTTGAGTTCGGCAGCGGCTCCCGCCCCTTCGATGATGATGATATCATACTCTTTCTCCAGACTTTGGAATGCGGAAAGCACTTCAGGCATGAGCTTGGTCATGCTGCCGTATTCCGTGATCCCGGGAACCGGTTTTCCTCTGATACAGACCTCGGTCCCTGATCCGCACGGTTTGACGAGGACAGGGTTCATCCGTCCGTCAGGTTCGATCCCTGCCGCTTCAGCCTGGACCGCCTGGCCGATCCCGATTTTGTCCCCGGATTTTGTGACATATGCCGCTGAAGCGAGGTTCTGCGGTTTGAATGGGGCGACACGGTGCCCGTCCTGAGCGAGGATCCGGCAAAGACCGGCTGTCAGGGTGGTTTTTCCCACATTGGACATGGTTCCCTGTATCATAAGTTTTTTTGCCATTTCCGTCTCCTTTTAAATCTTCGGCGATTTGATACAAATTATGTTGCTTTACTACTAAATAATTTTATGAGTTGCGTGCGCGAATCATGATTACGGGCGGCCTATGGCTGCACTCCGCAAAAAAAGATGAGGTGGTGTTTTACCTTCTCAAACAGGGGATACAGACCGGTTTTCCGTCGATGACGGGGGCAAGTCCCTCGGCGACCTGTTCGCCGCAGACGGAACAGATCACATTATTATAGATCCTTGCGCGGCCCGGGAGAAGTTCGACCGCCTCTTTTACGGTGAATAATTTCTCCGCCGGCGTGGCGAGGATCGTGTCGATCCATTCATGAGAGAGGGCATGGTATTGTTCATCTTCTTCATGGGTCGCCTTTCCGGAGAATACCTTTTGACGAAGTTCCGTCATCTTTGGATCTTCATTCCTGGATTCAGGGTTGGCGACCAGACGGATCGAGGTGTCATTGTCGCGCCGATAAAAGGAGAAGGCATTCTTTCCCCAGTTGTTGATAAACAGATTGCCTTTTCCTGCAGTGCAGCCGAGAACCACCTGGATCGCGTCGACCGTGCAGGAATCCGTTTCCGTGATACAGACTACTTCTTCGTCTTCGGAGAAGGAGAGTCCGAGTTTTTCGACGGCAAGTTCGCAGGCTTTGTATCCCAGGGCAAGTCCCCCGCAGGTATGTCCGTGGAATTCCACTGCATCATCAAAACTTTTCATAAATAGTATAGAGGTTATATGGGATAATAAATCATACGAAATTGAAGTGTTTGTGCTAATAAGACCTATGAAATAGAAATACATAATATGTAGTATGACGTAATTGAAAAATGATAATACTATGAAAAAACTGTCTGCTCTACTTTTAGTCTTTGTTATTGCTCTGGCCTGTATGTCTGCAGGCTGCGTAACCTCTCCGGAGGAATCGGGAGACGGTACGATCACCATCACCGATTCTTCCGGCCGTGTTGTGATCGTGCCTGATGATCCGCAGCGGATCGCTGTCAGCGGCTCGGGTTCATCCCGCTACTTTGCTTATCTTAATGTGACTGACCGGATGATCGCAATCGATTATCAGGACAGCAATTTTCTTGCTTCTACCGGGGAATCCCGTCCTTACATGATCGCCAATCCTACAATCAAAGAGCTCCCGGTTCTTGGGACCGCCAAAGGCGTTGTTGACGCCGAGCGGCTTTTATCTGCTGATCCTGATGTTTTGTTTATGGCAGGATACAGCGACACCGTTATCCAGTCCGCAAATGAGATCCAGGAAAAGACCGGTATCCCGGTCGTTTTGTTCTACTCGGGAGATTATGTTACGAACGGTGATAAAGTAGCTCAATCGTTGCGAATGATCGGAAAGATCCTCCATGCAGAACCCCGGGCCGAAGCAGTGATCAAATACTTCGACGATACCCGTGCGGATCTCGAAAGCCGGACTGCCGGCGTCTCGGATGCTGATAAACCGATCGTGTATGTCGGCGGCATCTCCTACAGCGGAGCCCACGGGATCGACGGGACTGACCCAACCTATTATCCGTTCACCGTTCTTCATGCAAAGAATGCCGCCTCCGGCGTCAACACGGCAACGAGCACCGGATATGCGGCAGTATCTAAGGAACAGATCCTTGCCTGGGATCCGGCCATCATCTTTGTCGATCTGAACACGATGTCGGCTGCCGGCGGCGGCGGGATCTCTGAACTGCAGAACGATCCGTCCTATCAGGAACTGACAGCGGTCAGGACAGGGGAAGTCTATGCGGTCAATCCTCACACCTCAATGGGTACGAACCACGAAACGAGTATGGCAAATGCCTACTACATAGGAACGATCCTCTATCCCGGTCGATTTGCGGATATCGATCCTGCAGCAAAGGCAGATGAGATCTACACCTTCATCGACGGCGCTCCTGTCTATGAGCAGCTGAAGGCGAATATGAACGGTCTCTCGTATCAAAGATTGGCGCAGTGATCCTCATTCATAGGCTGTGATTATAATGAGTGAAAAAATCGTCAGATCTGCTGAAAACTATCAGAAATATGTTGGAAAAAAAGTCTTCATCGTTCTTATCGGGGTCGTTATGACCGCAGTCATGTTTCTGATCTCGGTGTCGGTCGGCGCTGTCAGTATCCCGATCCCGGATATCATCGTGACCATATTCGGCGGAGCGGGAACAAGCCTTTATGAACGGATCATCTGGAACATCCGGATCCCCCAGGCGCTGACTGCGATCATAGCGGGAGCGGGTTTGGCGATCGCTGGCGTAACTATGCAGTCTGTTTTGCGTAATCCGCTCGCATCCCCCTTCACGCTCGGCCTTTCCAATGCGGCCGCATTCGGTGCGGCGGTCGGCATCCTTCTCTTCGGAGCCGGAACGACAGGAAGCAGCATCGCCGACGCGGTAGTTATAAACAACCCGTATCTGACAACATTATCGGCGTTTGTTTTTTCCATTCTGACCACCGTGATCATCCTCTTCATAGCCAAGATCCGCGGGGCTACCCCTGAGACGATGGTTCTTGCGGGCGTGGCGATCAGTTCTCTGTTCACTGCAGGCCTGATGGCGATACAGTATTTTGTTGATGATACGCGCCTTGCCTCCATCGTTTTCTGGCAGTTTGGGGATGTATCGCGTGCCAGCTGGTTTGAACTCGGCCTGATTTCTCTGATCGTTCTGATCTGTGCGGTGTATATCTTTTACAAACGCTGGGATTACAATGCGATCGATGCAGGAGAAGAAACGGCCAAAGGATTGGGCGTTAATGTAGGACGCACCAGACTGATCGGCATGATCGCCGCATCCCTGATCAGTGCGGTCATTGTGTCCTTTCTCGGCATTATCGGATTTGTCGGCCTGGTCTGTCCGCACATGATGCGCAGGATCGTCGGAGATGATCACCGGTTTCTGATCCCGGCAAGTATCGTCTGCGGTTCTCTTCTCCTTCTGGTCTCAGACACGGTTGCCCGGACGATGATCGCTCCGCATGTCCTCCCGGTTGCGGTCTTGACTTCATTTTTAGGCGCTCCTGTATTCATCTATCTTATTATCAGGGGGAGGCGGATGTGACCGGGGATCATTTAGACGAAGAGCTTCACAACCATCCCCACAGCCATGGGGATGGTGTGATCCATACCCACCCTCACTCCCATGAACATGCTCACGAACATCACAATGGCGGCAACGGGACCGCGATCCTGACCGTAAACGGTGTTGATTTTGAGTACCGCACCTCGAAAGTTCTGGAAAAAATTGATGTCGGTGTGGCTCAGGGTGAGATCCTCGCTATCCTCGGTCCAAACGGTGTTGGAAAATCCACACTGCTCAAATGCATGAATATGATCCTTAGACCAAAGACCGGCACGATCATGATCGATGAACATGATCTGGCAAAAATGTCAGGCTCCGAGATCGCCAAAAAAGCAGGATACGTTGCCCAGAGAAATGAGGCGGCCCGTATGACCGTTTTTGATTCCGTTCTTCTGGGAAGAAAACCCCACATCGGTTGGAAGATAACCGAACATGATTACGAACTTGTGTATGATGCGCTTGAAAAGTTCGGGCTTTCTGAGATGCAGCTCAGATATATCGATGAAATCTCTGGCGGCGAACTGCAGAGGGTCTGTCTCTGCCGTGCTATCGTTCAGGAACCCTCCGTTCTTCTGCTCGATGAACCGACCAGCGCTCTCGATCTTTCCCGGCAGATGGAGATCCTAAAGCTTATTCGTCATGTGGTCGACCGTCACAACTGTGCTACGATCATGACCATGCATGATCTCAACCTTGCTTTGCGGTTTGCAGACCGGTTCGTTTTCATGAAAAACGGAGAAATCTATGCGTCATGCGATAAATACGGCGTGACCCCGCAGATAATTGAGGATGTGTACGGGATAAAAGTCGAAGTCATCCTGCATAACGAACTGCCTATTGTGGTGCCATGTGAATAAAGATGATCATCTCTGCAGACAAACAGGAGATTCAATGACGCAAGAGTATGTGTGCAGACCTATCGGCACGGTGGTCTCATCGTTCAAGGAGCGAAGTTCCCCTCCGTTTACGGAAAGAGACACGGACCTTATCAGCAAAATTATCATAGATCCAACGTATATTCAGGGTCTTGAAGGACTTTCTGCCGGAAAAGAGATGTTTGTTCTTTGCTGGTTTGACCGGTCCGACCGCAGTGTTCTGCGTGTCCACCCGCGCGGTGACAGGAAAAATCCTCTCACTGGGGTGTTCAACACCCGGTCGCCGGACCGTCCAAACCCGGTGTCCCTGACTCTAGTCACCCTCGAGGAGATACAGGAAAATATCCTCACCGTACGCGGTCTGGATGCTCTGGATAATACGCCGGTCATCGATATCAAGCCCTGTTCAACAAAGTCTCTCGAAGAAAAATATCCCTGCGGGACAGAGACATGAACGTTTTTCATCATGCTGATTCCAGGCCCGTCTCAGGTCAGACTATCTGGATATAAATCCAATTTATTTTATAGTGTGTATGTCATAAATTAATTATGAGCAAACAAGGTTTACTTCTGATAGGTCATGGAAGCAGACTCAACTACAATAAAGAACTTGTCACCGCCACAGCGGAACTCATCGGTGAAAAAACCGACGAGTATCTTCTTCGGTCCTGTTTTATGGAAAACAGCAGCCCGAATGTTGTTGAAGGGCTCGATTTTATGAAAAAAGAGGATCTCGATCTTCTTGTTGTCGTTCCGCTTTTCCTTGCAAAAGGCGTGCATGTTCTGCATGACATCCCGGAACTTCTTGGTTTGAAAACCGGGGAACGCCGCGGAAGTTTCACTCTTGAGAATGGGAAAGAGATCCCTCTCGTGTATGCCGATCCGATAGGCAAAGACCCTCTTCTTGCAGATATGATGCTCAATAACGCGAGAGCTGCGATATCTGCCCACCTCTGATTTCACACACCTATTTTTTTTTGACGGATCCTGCTTCCAATAATTAGTGGTTTTAGAGCAAATCAATGCGAGTACTAAACAATTAAATATTAGTTAAAACAATTTTTATTATGCACATTATGGAGGGGTATTTACCCATCGGCTGGTGTATATTCTGGGCTGTTCTTTCAGCTCCGTTTGTCATCTGCGGTATTTGGAAAATGACCAAAATGATTCAGGAGGACCGGCGTGTTCTCCCGCTGATGGCGGTTTCCGGCGCCTTTGTCTTCGTACTTTCCGCACTCAAGATCCCGTCAGTAACGGGAAGTTGTTCTCACCCGACCGGAACCGGACTTTCCGCTGCGTTTTTCGGGCCGTTCATCACCTCGGTTCTTGGAACGATCGTTCTCTTGTTCCAGGCGCTGCTGCTTGCCCACGGCGGACTGACAACGCTTGGAGCAAACGTATTTTCCATGGCGATCGCGGGACCGTTTGCTGCCTGGCTCATCTTTGTCGGTCTTCGAAAAACAGGGAAGATCGGTCTTGGAACTGCGGTCTTCATCACCGCGGCGGCCGCAAATCTGGTTACGTATACCGTCACCTCACTGCAGCTTGCATTAGTGTTTCCGGTCGAGGGCAGCATCCTTACGGCTTTTATCGCATTTGCCGGGATCTTTGCCGTCACCCAGATCCCTCTCGCAGTGATCGAAGGTATCATCTGCGGGCTTGTTGCAAAGTATATCGTCCGGGTGAAGCCTGAGATCTTAAAGAAGCTCGGTATCATTCAGGATGAAGAGATCGCAAAAATCCAGGGAGAGGCAGCATGAAAAAAGCCCATCTCGAGATCCTTGTCGGGATACTCGTCATTGTACTTCTTGTGGTCGCGACCCTGGCCTTCGTTCAGTCCGGCAGCGGAGAGGAGGAAGGATGGGGAGGCGCTGACGGCGGCGCCGCCGAGATGATCGATGAAACAGGTTATACTCCCTGGTTCGAGTCCATCTGGGCACCCCCGAGCGGCGAGATCGAGTCTCTCTTCTTCTGTCTCCAGGCTGCGATAGGGGCGATCATCATCGGTTACTTCTTCGGCTACTGGAATGCCTCAGCGAAAGCAAAACGGGGAAAACAGGATGAGGAGTGAGAGAAGATCCTCCCATCACATATTTTTCCAGCAGTCTTTTTTCAGGAATGGATTTTTAATACCCGCAGATTATACAAAACAACCGGCTCAGAACTTTTGGAGGATTGCCGGCAGTTCCTTGTGTGATCCGTTCGTTTGGATATCCAAGATCCTCACAGACCGCGATCTTCACCGAAGGAGAAAGCGAACGTGCCAGCTCATTGATCGAAAGATCCGGATCTGCTATAAGAAAAACCGTATGCCCGGCGGCGATATCCTGGACCGTGCGTGAAACGGCAGCTTTGTGATCTTTTCCATGAGCATTGACGACCGCGACATCTGTCCACGGGACATGCAGCCTCGCAAACGCAGTCTGCATCGATGAGATCCCGGGGATCACCTCCCCCGGCAGATACCCGAGCCCTGCCATCAGGGGGTCTCCTGTCGATAAAACGACCGCGTCATCGGGAAGAGTTCGAAGCGCCTTGTAGTCCGTTATCTCGACGACATCCGCATCTTTTGGGATGGATGCTCTGACCAGCTCGATCGCACGTTTTGATCCGTACACGCTTTTTGCTTCACGTAACGCGGTCTCTGCCTCTTTTGTCAGCATTCCTTCGCCGCATCCGACACCTATGATCTTCATTGTGTATCTCCGATGACCTGACCGTTCCTATCCACAATAACGATACGAAGCCAGGGGTATTTCTGCTTTGCTGCGTCCAGCTCTTCTGCGAGAACGGATATGCCGTCAGGTCCGGCGATCAGCTCTTCGACGGTCGGAAAACCCCGGGAGGTCGCGACCTCAGGATGGAAAAACCGCAGAATAAGGCCGGGCAGACCGCAGATAACGGCCTTTTCGCAGTTTCCCGCTGCCTTCACGCTTTCAGCGAGCATCGACCCGGCAAGGACCACGTCGTGATCAGGGAAAAGAAGTCTTGAGTAGCGAAGCCCGATCCTTCCGGTGGTGATGACCACATTCTTCGCTTCAGCGATCCGTTCGCTCACCGTTTCCGAGAGATGATCGTCCCAGGGTTCAACAAACCCGGTCGTTCCGACAACGGAAATGCCTCTTTCGATACCAACCTTCGGGTTCAGGGTCAGTGCGCCGATCCTTCGGCCATCTGGGATCGTGAGTATGACCGAGGCGCCGGGAAGTCCTGCCGCACGGCATGCTGAAGAGATCGCGTCAAGGATCTCTTTTTTCGCAGGCGGGCTTACGGCTGCAGCGCCTTTTTGGTAACGGGGCGTTTCCCGAACGAACCTGCCGACCCCTTCACCGGTCTCGAGAGATATCTCACCTGCAGGAGAAGCCTTTGCACAGATGAGGATCCCTGCCGTGATATCGTTAGGATAGTCTCCTGAAAATTTTCTGGCAGAGCCTTCCCCGTCTTTTCCGACAGCAGGGATCTCGGCGAGGATCCCGCAGGGGAGAAGGATCGGGGCAGAGGCAACGGGGAAAGCAAGCGAGGCGACCGCAGCGTAACACGCCGCCGCCGCCGTTGAACCGGTGGTGAACCCCCGTCGGAGAACAGCGCCGGTCGAGGTCAGCACGCCAAAACCGCTTCTTGCGGCTGCCAAAGCTTTTTCATCACGGCATTTTTCCGCCCACGACGCAGGATATGCAAAACCAGTGACCGGATCGATCATTTTCTCAGTTCAGTAAACATCGTAATGATCTCGTTCAGCGAAGCCACCGCGATCGGCGTCCCGCCCCGGGTCCCGACGTTCGAAACCGATGGAACGGGCTTCGTGCGAAGAACTTCCTTCGACTCAGCCGCATTGACAAACCCGACCGGGGTTCCGATCACGAGAGCCGGACGGATGCCCTCATCCACAAATGAACAGACCGTCAGAAGAGCACTCGGGGCGTTCCCGATCACGATGATCGAGCCGTCGAGCCGCTCTTTCAGGGCAATGAACCCGGCGGAACTGCGGGTGATCCCCAAATCTTTCGAAATGTCAGCGCCATAATCCAAGGCGCACTCGACCGTTGAG
This sequence comes from Methanocorpusculum bavaricum DSM 4179, assembly GCF_000430905.1. NCBI lineage: Archaea > Methanobacteriati > Methanobacteriota > Methanomicrobia > Methanomicrobiales > Methanocorpusculaceae > Methanocorpusculum > Methanocorpusculum bavaricum. Next base: position 16,313 of record NZ_KE387270.1, on the reverse strand, counting down.
GAATGGCCTTTCTTCTGGATCCCGGTCAGGACCATGCGGATATCGGTGAAGACCGGAGCACCGGCTTCGAGAGCCCGGAGCCCGGCCGTCACCGGGTCATGGGAAAACCGGAGAAGGTCTGCCATTGCCCAGTCTCCAACCGCGATCGAACATCTCTGCCTGATACGGTCTTCGGGCGTCTCGTTGCCGACAGCTTCCCGGGCAAGGCTCCGGCTCCGTGAAGAGATGGAAAATCCTTCCGGTGTGTCTGCGCCGATATCAGTATACGTATTTTCTGTGGTAACCGCGGGGTGTAATGATTCCTTTGACATGATCGTCCTCCTTCCATATTCTGCTTTCTTCGCCCCCGATGATCAGCATCGAGTGCATATCCACAATATCATCATTTTCGGCGAGCTCCCGAAGTGTTGTTATATGGGTCTCTTCGCCTTCCCGGAACACATTCTTTACGATGCCGACCGGTGTCTCAGGGTCTCGGCAGGTCAGAAAAATTTTCAGGGCTTTGGCAAGGTTCAGCGGACGACCGCGGCTCTTCGGATTATAAAGAGCGATCGGTGTGCCCATCTGTGCGGCAAGGCCAAGGCGTTTTTCAATGATTTCCCAGGGTGTCAGGAGATCGGAAAGACTGAGCGTTACGTAGTCTCCTGAGAGCGGGGACCCGAGTCTGCTCGCCGCCGCGGTGGCCGCTGTGACGCCCGGAAGCATGATGACTTTCTGGGATGGGAACTCGCGTTCGACCATCTCAAGAACGATGCTCGCCATACCGTAGACGCCTGCATCTCCTCCTGAGACCATGGCCACATTATGATCTGCCGCTAGGCGTGCCGCTTCACGGGCACGGTCGACCTCTTTTCCCATCGCACTTCGGATGACCTGTTTGTTTTTCAACAGCTGTTCAAGCATATCCAGATAGAATGCATTGCCGATGATCACATCAGCCAAGGCGATTGCCTTCATAGCGGCGGGGGTAAGCTGCTGTGTGCTTCCCGGGCCTGAACTTACGATCCATAAAATACCCATGTTATCTTCCTATTGCAATAGTTACACGCCCGTATACGGTTTTTTTCAGTATGAGGGAGCCTGTTTTCGAGAGAGCGAGAGCACACGGCTCGGCAACTCCGCAGAGTCCGAGCATCTCCGCACGCGATGGAGTTGCCGGTATCTGTTTGTTGATAGTGTCATCATCCAGAAAGATGAGGTTTCCGGCGAGTGCCGCGATCCCCTCGTGAAGTCCCTTTTCATGGAACTTTTTCAGGGTCGTCGCGAATAATGTTACAGAATTCTCCGGGATCTCCGCATCTTTGCATGCTGCAGAGATCGCTGAGCGGATCTCATCAGCTGTCGTTCCAAGCCGGCACCCGATCCCGATGACATACGAAGAATCGGTCACAAGAACCGAAACTCCCGGATCCGCGACGACGATCTTTGGAGCCTGCACGCGAATGATTGGCACATCGCCGTCCAATATCGCGCCGTTCACCTCTCTCGTCGAAGATCGGTTGACGATCGTGAACCCGCCGGATCTTGCAGTCTCTTCGACAGAGGGTCTGCCCATCACCTCTGTCGCGGTCGAAATAACCGGTTCGATCCCAAGTTCAGCGAGCCGCTTTGCAACTTCGTTTCCGCCGTGATGGCCGCCGAGAACTGGGATGGCATACCGCAGATCCGGGGTGACCACGATGACCGCCGGGTCATGCCATTTATCGGTCAGGAGCGGAGCACAGCCGCGAACCGCGATCCCTGCCGACATCACGCCGACGATCACATCGCATTTTCCATACAGTTCAGCGAAGATGTCCGGCGCGTAGGGGACAAGCTCCGCTTCCAGAAAAGCTGCGATGCGCATTCCGGCTTCCCGGAATCTTGGCAGAGTGACAACGACGATCTTCATCCGTAGAGGTGGGAGTTGGTATATGCTGCGTGGATCCCGGCAACAATGTCGCCGACGATGATCAGTGCCGAGCGGGTTATCTCCGCATCGTGCACCTTTGCGGCGATTGTCCCGATAGTTCCTTTTATGATCATCTGATCCGGCCACGAAGCATGATAGACCACGGCGACCGGTGTTTCCGGGGGACGCTGCAGTTTTTTCATCACAGAATCGATGTGCCCGGTCGATAAAAAGATGACCATCGTTGTTCCGTGAGTGGAGAGCTCGGCGATCTGGTCGGCGTCGAGCGTCTCTCCCGCTGATCGGGTCACGATCACTGATTCAGAAACCCCGCGAAGCGTGTATTCGGTCTGGAGTGCGGCTGCGGCGCCGAACATCGATGAAACGCCCGGGATGATCTCGGCATGGATCCCTTTTGTCTCGAGAGGGGCGATCTGTTCAACGATCGAGCCGTAGATCGCCGGGTCGCCTGAGTGGAGACGGACGACGAACCGGCCGGCCCGCACCCCGTCTTCGATCACGCGGGTGATCTCTTCGAGTTTCATTCCCCATGAATCAAGCTTTACCTCTGCAGGCGATGCGGCGACAAGCTCGGGATTTACGAGCGAGCCTGCGTAGATGAGGATTTCGGCACGTTTCAAAAGGTCCATGCCTTTGACAGTGATGAGCCCCGGGTCCCCGCATCCGGCACCGACGATATAATACTTCATACCTTCCTCGCGATCATGATGCTGAAGTAGTTGGTTTTTTCGGGAAGAACGCCCCGATAGACCTTCTCTCCTTCCATATACATCCGTTCAACAACGATGAAATCGTTGTAACCGGCAGTTTTCAGCTGTTCAGCCGCGGTTCTCGGCCGTGTGACCTTCATCAGGATCTTTGTCGAGGGGATGACGGGTCCGTCCGTCACCATAAATGCACCGTTGACGGGGATTTTCGCATGGGATGCCACGGCGGTGATCGAGCTGATCCCCGGGATCGTTTCGACGATCAGGTCAGGGACCAGCGCTTTCACCATCTCCGCAAGGCGTGAGAAGGTGGAGTAATAATTCGGGTCTCCGATCAGTCCGAACACAGCGTTGCCGCTTTTTGCGGCAGGCAGGATCTTTTCGGCATTTCTCTTCATACATGCCGTGATTTCCTTTTCATTTCTGGTCATCGGAAACTCCAGCGTGACGATGGTTTTTGCATAGGGTCTGACTAATTCAAGAGCAATGCCGCCGGGCACAAAAACCGTGTCAGCTTCTTTTAATATGCGAACCGCTTTGAGGGTCAGAAGTTCGGCGTCGCCCGGGCCTAAGCCCACTGCGGTCAGCATTTTCTGCCCCCGTGTATGATATAAACGGGATTGATTGGTTGAAACATGATACGCTCCACAAGATCATGGGATCTGGAGACCTGCAGATGGACGGCTTCGATGAAGATATCCAGCTCTTTCATAGCATGAATGGTCTCGACAGCGGTCTCCAGCAGTACGGCATTCACGACGATGCTTCGGGTCCCCTCCTTTTGAAGACGGCCAAGTATCTCATGCATGTTTCGGCTTCCTCCAAGAAATGCGCAGTCGATCGGTTTATGCGGTAAGGCAAGAAAATCAAGTGCTTCGCCTGCGAAGATCTCAACTTCCCTGTCTTTACACGTCTCCCGCGTGCAGGCTATTGCCTCCTGCCTTCGGTCAACTGCGTAAACCTGTCCGCCGGGTCCGGTGAGTTTTGCCATCTCGAGCGTGACCGTACCGGTCCCGCAGCCGATATCCACGACCGTGTCACCCAAACGGATGCCCAGTTTTGCAAGAGAAACGGCCATGACTTCCGGCTGGGTAGGTCCTCCGGGTAAATCCATTCTGTGGTCTCCTAAGTAAAACTATTTTCAGTAATGAAAATGTATTGGTGAAGTATTTGCTGTAAGGAGATATAGAATAACTGGTTTGGATGAGAATACCCCTGTCGTGATGATCTCTATATATTATACCATCCCACTCGTTTTGTACACAAAAAGTGAGGAAAAGATTCCTGGTCTATTTTTTGCTCATGAGCATTGAACGCATATTCCGAATCCAGCGGTAATGGAGAATAAGATGGATGGCAACGAGGATCACAAACAGCGTACTCGTATAGAAGTGAAGGTCATACCAGGATTGGTAACTGATATTGAGAAAATCCATCGATCCCCTATTAGATCCCAGAGGGAAATAGATCCAGAGAACATACCCGGTCACGATCGAGGCCAAAGCGGCGAGGAACGCCGTAAGATTGATCCATGCATTGATCATTGCATTTCTCATAGAATCATGCTCCGTGGTATCAAGGAGCTATTTATCCTGATGATCCACTCTATCATGAATTAATGATGTATTTTTTGCCTGAAATATATTTGTATGACGGCATATTGCATAGATGACCCCCTTCAGGATGAAAGTTTGCATATCATCTGTGGAATGTCAGATCAGACCCGTATGACCTTCACATCGATCCCGCTTTCTTTTGCAAACGCTGCAGCCCGAAGCTCGACCCGGTCAAGCATACCTCCGCAGGTGAGGATCATGGTGTCCTCCCCGCTCATGACGGAAAGAAGACACTTGTCCACAACGCCGTGTGTGTATTCGAGCGGGATCTCCGAGAGATAACAGAACTTTTTTGCCCGGGTCCCCATTGCACCTGTGTGCCAGGTTGAGTGTTCAGCCAGCATCTGCTGTACCGACTCCGGGGTAAGATCATCCGTATCTGCGAGATAGATCGTCCCGGTCATGACAGGGCACGATCCTTCAACGAGCCGGGTCATCTCCGGAATTCCTTTGGGTGGAATGCCCGGCACCAGAATACTTCTTCTGACCAGTTCCAAATACAGATCAAGCAGGATCGGCGGCGTCATCCTCGCCGTCTTCATCAGATCATAGTCGGTGAAGACCTCGGCAGGTTGACCCTGATGCAGGACCTTCCCGTCTGCAAGAAGGATCACCTCATCCGCCCAGCGGTAGGCAAGTTCAACATCATGGGTCGAGAGAAGGATCGTCGTCCCGTCTTCATGGAGCTCATCCAAAAGATCCATGATCTCGGCAGCGGTCGCGGGATCGAGGGATGCCGTCGGCTCATCGGCGACAAGGATATCAGGCCGCATAGCAAGGATACCTGCGATGGCGACACGCTTTTTCTCCCCTCCCGACAGATGATGGGGGGGGCGTTTTTCATAACCCGCAAGACCTACCGCAAACAGCGAATCAGAAACACGTTCCCGGATCTCCTTCTCCGGGAGATGCAGATTCATCGGCCCAAATGCCACATCGGCAAACACACTCGGGGCAAACAGCTGCGAATCTGAGTTCTGAAACACGAGACCGACCCTGGTACGAACATCCCTCAGGGACGCTCTGTCATAGGCGATCTCCTCGCCGTTCACGAAGATCTTCCCATTTTCCGGCACCAGCGTCCCATTGCACATCAGAAGAAGGGTGGTTTTTCCCGCTCCGTTCGGTCCCACCACGGCAACTTTTTTGCCCTTTTTAATGGAAAAGGATATTCCTTTCAGCGATGCGGGGCGGCCCGGATATGAGAACCGGACATCTTCAAAGGTAAGTACATTTTCATTCATATAAGTGTCATCTCCACAAACAGGAGACCGAGAATCAAAGCTATAAACACAACAACTGACGTAACAGAAAGCGGCGTAATATTCCCCTCTTCATCAGGCAAAGCCATACATCCGTCATAACAGCGGGCGTCCATGGATAAAAATATCGCCTCTCCTTTCTCCCATGTCCGGATAAAAAGCATCGACGCCAGCATGGAAAACGAGGTGAGATAATTTTTCCATGTTCCGTATCCTCCCCGCATGATCTGGGCATTGTGGATAGCGATCGCCTCGCCGATGAAAACGAAGATGTACCGGTAGATCAGCATGGACAGATCGATGAACGCCTGCGGCACCCTGAGTTTTTTCAGGACCGTAAACAGCGAGGTCATCGGTGTCGTAAGCGTAAGGAAGTAGAGAGAACACATACCGGCAAAGGTCCTCGAGAGGACCAGGACCGCAAGTTCGAGGGAATCGGACGTGATATGAACATGCAATGTTCCGATCCGGAAAAAGTCCACAAGCGTCTCTCCCCCTCCGGTGATGAACAGGATCACCAATGCTCCGGTCCCCGCAAATACAAGGGGGATCGTCAGAAGCGAGGCATAGAGACGGGGGCTGACTTTTGCGATGAAGAGGGCCGCACATATCATGACCCCTGCGATAAACAGCGGGAGATACGGGAGAGGCGAGATCACGCCGATCACGATAGCAGAGAGACAGAAAATTAATTTGAGCCATGCGGATACATGCCGGAGCGGGCTGCTGATCGCAGCGTCATCGAGGATATGTTCATCAAATATCGTGTGAGGTTTTTTTGCCGAACCTCCGGTCCCTGCTCTGGTCTTCAGCAGATAAAGACAGAAGACAAGGACCGCCGCTCCGATCCCTGCCTGCAGGGCAAAGAACCAGCCGTGCATCTCTTCAGAGATAAGACCGAGCGGATCGAAAACCGGCAGGTTCCCGAGATCGATCAGTGTTTCGGCGATCAGATCATCCGAGCCCGGCTGGGATCCGAAAACCGCAAACGAAAACGCCAGAGCCGCCGTAAGCAGAACGATGACGAAGCCTCTGGCCATCCATTTCTTTCCTGATACGGGTGGGTGGCCCGGTTCAGAAACTGAAATGAGTTTTTCCGTCTCCTTTTTCGAAAGAAGGCCAAGCGAAATAAATATCTCCGGCCGGATACTGATCACAAATCTCATCACGAGGACGATGAAGATCCCTTCGATCACTGCGAGAGGGACCTGGGTTATGCTGAATATCCCCAGATAGACAAGAAAGGCTGCAGGGATCCCGCCTTCAAGTGCGGGATACGCAAGAGCGAGCTGGAGCGAGGTCATCACATAGGTACTTAGATCGGCGGCAGCTGCGGCAAAAAAGACGGTCACCGCAAAACTCCTGATGCTAAATTCGGGTCGAATCAGATGACCTATTTTAAAAATTATACACGCGGCGAGCGGACCGACAACCCCCATGGAGATTATGTTTGCGCCAAGCGTGGTGATCCCGCCGTGTCCGAGAAGAAGTGCCTGAAATATCAGTACTATCGTGCAAAACACTGAACAGACCGCAGGTCCGAAGAGTATCGAGCCGAACCCTGTTCCGGTGGGATGTGACGAGGAGCCTATCGATGGGAGTTTCAGGGAGGAAAGGATGAAGACAAAAGCTCCGGCAAGTCCTAAGAGAGGAAGCGACGCAGGTTTGTTTCTGACGAGTCTGACAAGTGCGAACATGCCTGCCAAAACACAGACCGCAGCGAGTACCGTCCAAAACTGCCACCACGGGCCTGGCAGAAACCCTTCCATAATATGCATAAGAAAGAAACACCAATTATCTATGATAAGATATAACTCTATAAAATTAAACTTAAACTGATATAAGGTAAACGATTATGATTAGAGCAAGTACCAGGATCCCCCGTATCGTGATCGCCGGAACACACAGCGGATGCGGAAAAACGACCACTTCATCAGGCATCATGGCGGCCCTTCGCGCAAGGGGTCTGGTGGTCCAGCCGTTTAAGGTAGGGCCGGATTTTATCGATCCTTCCCATCATTCGGCTGTCTGCGGCCGGAGTTCGCGCAATCTCGATCCGTTCATGATGGGTGAGGAGTCCGTTCGCCGTTCGTTTGTTTCTGCATGCGAGGGGGCAGACATCGCCGTTATCGAGGGTGTGATGGGGCTGTATGACGGTGTCGACGGGGGAGAATGTGCAAGCACGGCGCATGTCGCCCGCATTCTCGACGCTCCGGTCGTCCTTGTCACGGATATCAAAGGGATGAGCAGAAGTGTCGCTGCCCTCGTTAAGGGATATACGGAGTATGATCCCCGTCTCAGATTTGCCGGCGTCATCATGACGAAGGGGGGCAGTGAAAAGCATAAAGCTATGACGACGACCGATCTTTCTGTTCCTCTTCTTGGATGGATCCCGCGCAGTGATTCACTTTCGGTCAAAAGCAGACATCTGGGTCTGATGATGGCGGATGAGGATGCACGGATGAAGGATGTCGGCGCATTCATCGAAGAAAACTGTTCACTCGATTCTCTTCTGGCAGCCGCTGCAGGTACCTCAGTGATCTCAGCAGAAAGGAGATCATCTCCCGCAGAAGTGAAGACCAGGGTCGGGGTCGCTCTCGATGAGGCATTCTGTTTTTATTATCAGGACAACTTCGATCATCTCAGAACAAAAGGAGCAGAACTGGTGTTTTTCTCGCCGATCCACGATCCCCTTCCGGAGGCGGACGGATATTACTTCGGCGGCGGATATCCTGAACTGTATGCAGAGGCTTTGGCGAATTCCCGATGTAAAACCGAACTGAAACGGGCTGCTGATTCAGGCAAGCCGGTTTTTGGCGAGTGCGGCGGTCTGATGTGGCTGAACCGTTCGATCACTACTCAGGACGAAAAAAGCTATGCCATGACCGGGCTTTTAGATGCGGACTGTCATATGGAAAAACGGTTCGTGGCTTTGAATTATGTTGTCGGGAAAGTAACCGACTCTTCTCTCTTTCCGCCGGGGATGAACTTTCGGGGTCATGAGTTCCATTATTCGAAAACGACCCCTGATCCGGATGTCAGATATGCATTTACCCTGACCCGCGGGGACGGGATCATTGATGGAAAAGACGGGATCGTGGCCGGATCGGTTCTTGGAGGATATACGCATATGTACTTTGATGCGCAAGAAAATGTCTGACTCAGGTTTTCTCATGTTGAGCGTATTCTGTATCAGTTGAAGAATGGCGTTCTATTTGTGACTAAGGGGTAACTGCATGCATTTTGTCCAGGCCAAAGGTATTTTATCGGCAGAGAACCGGATGAATCTGTATCGGGGCTGTACTCACGGATGTATTTACTGTGATTCAAGAAGTTCCTGCTATCATATGGATCATGATTTTCAGGATGTTGAAGTGAAGGAAAATGCTCTCACTCTCTTGGAAAACACCCTGAAACGAAAGCACAAAAAGTGTATGATCGGTATGGGGTCGATGTCAGATCCGTATCTGCCCCTAGAAATGGAGCTTCAGTATACGAGAAGAGCACTCGAGCTGATCGGGAAATATGGGTTTGGGTGCGGAGTGCTGACAAAATCTGCGAATGTTCTGCGTGATCTGGATCTTTTTACCAAGATCCATTCTCAAACAAAATGTGTCGTTCAGATGACTCTCACGACCTATGATGATACACTCTGCAGGATCCTCGAACCTCATGTGTCCGAAACGAGCAAACGGGCGGCTGCCCTGAAAAAACTGCGGGACAATGATATTCCAACGATCGTCTGGCTCGGCCCGATCCTGCCGTTCATCAATGATACGGAAGAGAATCTGCTTGGCGTCCTGGACCTGTGTTATGAGGCGGGCGTTGCGGGAATCGTGAACTTCGGGATGGGAGTTACGTTGCGGGAAGGCAATAGAGACTATTTTTATGCAAAACTGGATGAACATTTTCCGGGCGTGAAGGAGAGGTATATTTCAGCGTACGGCAGTTCGTATGTGGTGAATAGTTTTCAAGCTCCTGCTCTTCAGTCTCTGTTTCAGACATACTGCCGGGAGCATGATATAGAATCTGATGTCAATACCCTGTTTGATCATATGAGCCGCTTTGAGGAAAAAGGGAAACAAAAGCAGATGAGTGTTTTTGATTTCTGACAGGACAGACGCGGCGATGTAAACCCAAGCGGGAAAACAGAAGTAATTGTGGGATGTGCGCCGATTCTTATTTGGGGTGCGGGGAGGTGACTGCGGGGTGAGCCATCAGGCTCACCCTCAGCGGAGCAAGTCCCGGAGCGAAGCGAAAGGGACTTGCGATTCGGCGCTGAGGGCCCGCGGTGGGGATATCCTGTTTGCTTTGGTTCCTATACGTTTGAACGTAGTTCATCGGGGTGAGATTCGGAAAGTGTAAGGCTGGGTGGAAAACAAGATTTTATTTAACCGCGAATAAGCCCAAATGGGCAAAGCCCATTTGAGGCGGCACGCAAGCCTTAGGCTTGCACGCCCCCGCGAATTAACTCGTTCGCAAATCAAAGATTTGCTCTCCGCTTCGGGCTTTCGGCCCACGCTTGAATCGCATTTTTCTTGCGCCTTCGTGCTCTCTCTGTTGAGATTACGTTGCAGAAGTCTTATTATAATATCGAATAATCATATTTCTCAAGCAATTCGTTAATGTCATTTTCATTTAATTCAGAATATCTCTCACCTTTTTTATCTCGTTTAGGACAGATCCCAAAACAGTATTTATATCCCCAATCAATCCCGTTTCCATCTGCTAATATTTCAGTTAATGATTTTCCTTCGTCTTTGTTGCAATGAAATTGATTAATTTCTTTTTTACGGTGTTTGCGATATACATCTATGTCAAAATAAGAATATTTAAAGAATTCTTTTTGAAGATTTACACCGTTCTTTTGTCCATGGCCAAAAATCCACAATACGGTAGCATTATCATCAATAATTATTTTTTCTAAGTCCGATTTGTTTAAACATTCATATACTTTAAATGGGATTTTTTTATTTATGAACCATTTCACCAAAATCTTAGCTCCTCCCGAATATGGAAAATATCTAATAATTTTATGACTCAATTTGCGTGTTGATATTGCAACAATAATCGCGTGATGTTTTACACATATATTATTTGGAGAATTCTTTAGGCAATATCGTCTAATACATCTAGCTAATGACATTAAAATCAATATTTTAATATTTATCACATAATAACCTAACTTTGACAGTTGGCAATTCCACCCCCATTAGCGCTCCCGCTCCTCACCCATTGAAAAATGGGAAATAGAGAATTTGACAGTTGCCGCTTATCCTCCTATCAATCATCAATCATCAATCATCCATCATCCTTCATCCTTCATCCTTCAGATATTATTTAGGGAGGAGGAAGACCCGGAGATTTTTTTCCTTTAACTTTTTCGAGACCATGAATTAACTATATATACTTTTAGAAATAAATAAATAATACAAGAGTATATCGGCAGCAAATCTCTCCATAGAGAGTGCGGCTCAATTTTTTCCAGGCAGTTCTTTTTTAGGGAATCAGGAGTGAAGGATGATGGATGATTGATGATTGATGATTGATGACGGATGAGTTCAACACCGGGAATCCGGTCTGCTCAATACTTTGAATAGTCCAAAAGGTCAAGGGGGATCGTATCTGTTCATACCCCTCCTTCAAACGCGGGGTGGCGACGAAGTCGACGCCCTTAGCTGAGTAAGTCGATAGACTTGCGACCAAATCTTTGATTTGCGACTGCAGGCTATTTCATCGTGAATAGTATTGAAAAGGAGTTGGCTGGGTGTGGAAACATGAAATAGTAAACCGCGAATAAGCCCAAATGAGCTTTGCTCATTTGAGGCGGCACGCAAGCCTTCGGCTTGCACGCCTCCGCGAATTAACTCGTTCGCAAATCAAAGATTTGCTCTCCGCTTCCGGCTTTCGGCCCACGCTTGAATCGCATTTTTCTTGCGCCGTCGTGCTCTCTCAGGCTGATGCGTGCAAATCGAAGATTTGCGTGCCGCCTCAAATTGGCTTTGCCCATTTGGGCTTCGCCTGCGCAGGAATCGCACGCCATCTGGAAAAGTCCACGAGCTGAAAGCTCGTGAGACGTCTCAAGAGCCTTTGGCTCTTGGATAAATGCTGGGGAAAAACCCGTTCGCAAAGCTTCGCTTTGCTCTCCGGTTCGGGCTTGCAGCCCTCGCTTGTTCTCAAACTTTCAGTTTGCTCTCCGTTTCGCTTCGCTCACTTGCATGCGGGTTTTTCTTATGTTCTGATTCTCTCTTTTTTGATTCGGGGTGCGGGGCCGCGACTCCGGCGTTGAGGCGGGTCGACGACGAAGTCGACGACCTCAGCTGAGCAAACCGAAGGTTTGCGAGTCGGCCCGCGGTGGAGATATCCTATTTGCTGAGGCCTCTATACGTTTCCAGGTAGTTCATCTGGAGTGGCGGGTGGTTTTGGAAAAAGGATATACGTTGTTCGTGTAAGGTGGGATATGCAGCACGCGCATATGCATGATGAGAAGAGGTGAAGGTGATTCTGGGTGAAAGCCACCGAAAAAAATCAGCATGCCAGCTATTCTATGTTATTCGCTAATCACCACCACTGGAAAAAAGGCATATTCCCCATATTTTTTTAGGATTTGTTGCTACATGAGGCGATAACTTTATCATAGTGTAATTTGAGCTTATTATTTATAGGTGAAATGGTAAATGGGATTTTCCAAGGATGTAGTAATAGAGGCATTTGTAAGAGCAAATGGACGTTGTGAGATTGGTGGTGAAAAATTAGTATTTGATCGCAAAGGAATGAGCGGCCTACCTGGAGCATGGTATATAGTGCCTAAAGCTTCAGGAAATTACTCTCTCGGAAACTGCGCAGTTGTTTGTGAAAGATGCTACCTGAAAATACAACTATATCGGAAACAACAACAACTTCGAAAACAACAACGCCAGAAAGTGGAAAAGCCACGTTATAACAGCGACTTCGATCGATTAATTCTTGATAGAAATAATTTTCCAGGCGGTAGCAGTTTCGATGATTTGATTTTTGATAGAAGAAATTGGTAACACTTTCGACGATTTGATTTTTGATAGAAGAAGATAAAACATAATCTATTTTTTAGAATAGGAGTTACGTGGCGTTGGGATGAATTCAATTTGGGAAGGAGTAGGTTGGGTGTGGATACATGAGATATCAAGACGACTGATCCGGGTGCCTCAAATATAAAGGGGTTTGCCTTATGTTATTTGAGTTGTTTTCCGCATCCCATACAGAATCTTGCATCTACTGGAAGTTTCCTGCCACAATCCGGACAGAAAATATTCTCTTTCCCTTCTGCTTTTTCTTCACCTATATTTGCTCTATTAACAACTGCATCATCTTTCGCGAGAACCCCTACATTCCCAGCAAAAAAACTCCCGGTTACATGATAATGTATGTTGGACTCAACTGGCTTCTGGGATTGTATTGGTTTATTCGCAGCAATCATTTCAGTTCGGAGTGCCTGGGCTTCTTTTCGGTTTTCTATGCCCGGATAGTAGTTTAATGCAGTATTGTAGGCTTCAAGGCAAGTATTTGCCGGCGCATTATCAATTTTGAGACGGAGATATTTTGCGTACCATCTGAGAGCATTTGGTAAATCTTTCTCCCCTCTCTCCTCTCTGTCATACAAACGCCTAAGATTCCCAAGTGCGGATTGTGCACCTTCATTTCCCTGTTCTGCTGCTTTTGTTAACCAATATACCGCCTTTTTCTGATCTTTCTCCACCCCCTCCCCAAAGTAATAACTCAACCCAAGACTGCATTGTGCGTTTGCTTCTCCCTGTTCTGCTGCTTTTTTGTACCAATATACCGCCTTGCTCAGATCTTTAACTATATACATACTCTCCCCCTTCTCATAACACATCCCAAGATTATATTGTGCTTCTGCGTATCCCTGTTTTGCTGCTTTATTGTACCACTCCCCCGCAGTAGTCTGATTTTTTTCCACTCCCCATCCCTTTTCATAACACATCCCAAGAATGTTTTGTGCTGATGCATTTCCCTGTTCTGCTGCTTTTTCGTACCAATATGCCACCATTTTCATATCTTTCTCTACCCCCTCCCCTTTGGCATAACGCATCCCAAGAATGTTTTGTGCTGATGCATTTCCCTGTTCTGCTGCTTTTGTGTACCAATATGCCGCCATTTTCTGATTTTTCTCTACGCCCTCACCCTTGTCATAATACACCCCAAGAATGTTTTGTGCTGTTAGATTTCCCTGTTCTGCTGCTTTTGTGTACCAATATACTGCCATTTTCTGATCTAGCTCCACTCCCTCTCCCTTATCATAACACCGCCCAAGACTATATTGTGCTTCTGCGTCTCCCTGTTCTGCTGCTTTTGTGTACCAATATACTGCCCTGTTCATATCTATCATCACTCCCTCTCCCTTATCATAACACCGCCCAAGATTGTTTTGTGCTCTTGCATATCCCTGTTCAGCTGCTTTTGTGAACCACTCCACCGCCTTTATCAGATCTTTCTCCACTCCCTGACCCATGTCATAACACCGCCCAAGATTGTTTTGCGCTTCTGCATCTCCCTGTTCTGCTGCTTTTGTGTACCAATATGCCGCCTTATCCAGATCTTTCACCACCACCTTTCCCTTTTCATAACACACCCCAAGATTGTTTTGTGCTCTTGCATATCCCTGTTCAGCTGCTTCTGTGAACCAATAATTCGCCATTCCCAGAAATTTCATCACTCCCTCCCCCTTTACATAACACACCCCAAGCTTATTTTGTGCTTCTGCGTTTCCCTGTTCTGCTGCTTTTTTGTACCAATATGCCGCCTTTTTTTGATTTTTCTCCACTCCCTCTCCATATTTATAACATCGCCCAAGATTGTTTTGTGCTCTTGCATATCCCTGTTCAGTTGCTTTTGTGAACCAATATACCGCCTTTTTCAGATCTTTCTCCACTCCTTTTCCATTTTCATAACACACCCCAAGATTGTTTTGCGCTTCTGCGTTTCCCTGCTCTGTTGCTTTTTTGTACCAATATATCGCCTTGTTCAGATC